>JAPLVT010000011.1 GCA_026396975.1 Candidatus Iainarchaeum sp. | reverse complement strand
GAAATTCACTTTTTGTATCACTCTTTTTCTATTTTTTAAAGAAATGACGTAAGGCAAAATGCGTTACGTGCACGGAAAAGCCAGCCTTGCAAAACCGCTGTTTTGCGAGGCATCGTAAAGCCAATAGGCTTTACAATGTGGCTTTACCGTGAGGCGAAAGTTAACGCCACTCTAAAAAAAGGATTTTTTTACAGTGTAATTTTCACTTAAGAAAATCAGGTTAACTTACACTCAAGTTTCCTTAATAAAAGAATAATAAACCGAGGTAATTAAAAACAGTGGGGCTGCGGTCTCCGGATACCTGGAACGCCTGTTTCACACAAAGAAAGCCAATAAAACGCTTGCCACGAGCGCGAGCGCTGCCCCAAGGTACTGGTGCTTGAAGATTTTTTCCTTGTTGAACCATACCCCCAAAAACAGCCCTATTGCAGGATAGCTCTCGGTTATTGCGGTCGTAATGGCAATCTCGTTTTTCAAAACCGCTGTCGCGTAGAACAGCCAGGCGGCAGTGTCGAAAATTGCCATCGCGATAATTAGCCACTTGAATTTTGCCGCGTTAACCCTGAATTTGCGCAGCCCTTCCCCCCTCCAAATAACCACAATTGACATTATTCCAATGACAAGCCACGGCACCCATATTGCCATTATCGGCGAAACCTGCTTGCTGCCAGCGGCAGTAAGGAAGTTCACTGCAGCCATTCCGACTGCAGCGAGAATCGCGAGCACGACTCCTTTCTCGATTACTTTGCGCGCTTTCCTGTGCGAGAAAGGGTCGATTGCCATGAGTATTATGCCCAAGAAAATCAGCAGCACTATCGCCAACTGGACCATTGTGAGAGTTTCCCCGAAGAAAATAAAAGCGAGAATAGCCGTCACGGGCAGCTCTATCTCAAGAATCACCTCTATTACGCAGAGCTTTCCTTCCCTCAGCGCCTCGAAATCGAAAATTGCCGCAACGAAAGTGACCACGCCAAGCACTATAAGCAGCCCGAAGTTGGCTGGAGAGAAAAGAAGAGGCAGTTCGGGCAGCACAACGGGCAGCAGCCCGATGGCGCCGAGAATACCTATGAATGCGAGAGTCTCGATGTCGCCGACGCGCCGCGTTCCCCTTTGGATCAGGAAGTCGCCTATGCCCCAGCACGCCATTGCGCCGAAGGCAGCGAGGATGCTGAACTCGAAAGCCATGCTGCTATAAGGAAAATAAAAGGAAAATATAAACCTGCGCCCGCGCCGCACGGCAGGCGGGCTGGGACAAAGAAAGCTGGTTTTTCGCTGAAAAGCGGGGGTTGGCAAAAAAAATGGCGAAGCGAAAATTAATAATTGCTCGCAGGCAAATTAGTTATCATGGCAAAAATTTTTTTTGGCTGTTCAATGCGCGGCGGTTACGCCAATGTTTCAAGGGCAGAGCTTGCAAAGCTGGTTGGAATAATTGAGCAGCTGGGGCTGGAGCTTGTTTCAACGCACCAGACGCAAAAGGGCGTCCTTGAGAAAGAAAAAAGGCTTGCATCCGAAGAAATCCATGACCGTGATTATGCCTGGCTTAAGGAAGCTGACGCGGGGATTTTCGAGGTAAGCAATCCGAGCCTTGGGGTTGGGGCGGAAATCTCAGACATTGTGCATTTGGGAAAGCCGATTTTGTGCCTGTACAAAAAAGAATTTGAGCCGGTAATTTCGGCGTATATTCTTGGAAAAGAAAGGTCAAGGGCGGTGGAAACAATTTTTGAATGCCGCGCGTACGCAACATTAGCAGAGGCAAAAAAAATCATCAAAAACTTTGTTGAAAACGCGGTGGCACAAAAATAACCTTGAAAAAAAACTATTTTCCAAAGGGAAAACGCGCCTTGAAAC
>JAPLVT010000104.1 GCA_026396975.1 Candidatus Iainarchaeum sp. | reverse complement strand
GTCGGCAACAGCCAGCCGCGGGCTGTGCGCTATATCACATACGGAGTCGGCTGATACCTGCATTGGGTTGCCGATTCAGGGGCCGCTGCTGAAATCAATGCCGTTTGCTTTCTCGGCCTCGCAGATGCTTATGCACTCCGACAATGCGGTATCAGCGCTGCCTGCCGGCGGTTGCTGCTGTATGCAGCCGCTTGCCAGAATCAGCAAAGCAAAAGCCGCCGGCAAAAGAATTCTACCCATAATGCGCAGTATTGCCCGAATTATTGTGGATAAGATGAAATGCTCTCTATTTTCCATTCCACCAAAGTGTTTCCGCTCAGCGTTGTGGTGCTCGCGCCCGCGGAAGCGAATTTGCCGTTGACATAAAGTGCCCAGTACTGGTCTGGCGCGGGAGCTGTTCCCGCTATGCTGTTTACCATTACTCCCATTCCCTGATACTCGGTGTATTTGAGCGTAGAGTCTGCTGCCTTTGTCGCGTCGAAAACAGTTTTCCCATCTTCTATCGCAATTGCCTTGTCAAGTAGTATTGCGCCGCTTGAGTCAGTTGCCCTGAAAATAACTGTTATTTTTGCTCCGCCGCTTGGGGCAGCCTGCTGCAATCCCGCCCATTGCGAAAAGAACGCGTAGCAGACCCAGACAATTATAAGCACCCCAAGCCACGCGAACAGCCTCCAATCGATTTTTTGTGTTGCCGTTTCTTTTGCTGGCTTTTTCCCAAAACCCCATTTTCCGGCTTTTCCCGCGCTTTCCATTTTAAGCCCTCGCAAAAAACCTGAATCTGTTCAGCACTGCGCTGTCCTCGAGCGCAGGGTTGCTTACCACTGCCCTGTCCAGCAGCGGAGTCAGAATTAGTATGAAGGCGCTGACGCTGAGCAGGTGCATTATTGTAAAGGGAATCTGCCCAACGAATGCCTGCGCAAAGCTCCCCCCAAATATTGTTGGGCCGAACAAAACGCCTGTTATGCCGTCGAAAATCAGCACGCCTCCCGCCCCGCTTACCAAATAGTGCTTCAATTTGACTTCTTTCATTCTCTTGTATAAAACATGGAACAGCAAGCCCAAGAAAGCATATGTGACTGCTGTTATCCAAGTCCAAATTCCAATGCCGCTTGTCACCAAATCAAAAGAAACCATTGTAAGAAAAGCGAAGGCAGCTGCGTGCCACCATTTGTCCTGTTTTGAGAACGGCAGCATGCATCCCATTATCGGGTCGTTGTTCGGAATGAAGCGCAGGAAGCGGTAGGCGTTGCAGAAAAGAATGCCAAGCGAGTACTTTACTGTCTTCATATTACCAAGAATAATAGCCTTTTGTATTTAAATTATTGCCTCGGGAGGGACTTGGACCCTCGAACCTCTCGATTATGAGTCGAGCGCTCTAACCAGGCTGAGCTACCGAGGCTCGCATAGGACTTTTTCGTGCAATTGGTTTTTTAAACGCCGCCGCAGGCTTTGGTGTCCGACGCCTTCCCGAACGCTCGCGTTCTCGGCTGCGGCGGCGTAATCTCAATCTTGCTTTAGCGTGATTTTTGCGCAGCCGCTTATCGCAATGCCTGCAGGGTTTTTTCCTCTGTTTCAATCCTGTCCTGTTTTGTGTAGTCAAGCCTGCTGAGCATGTGCAGACCCTTGTTGTGCAATAGTATCCTGTCGGCATACCCAATGAAAAGGCCTGTTTCAAGCACTCCCGGAACCTCTTTTGCCTGGAATTCCAGTTCTTCCGGAGTGTATATTTCGTCTACGTTAACGTCAATGATATAGTGGCTTGTTTCTGTTTTGAAAGGCCTGCCGTCGTGAATCCTCAGCCTTGCCTCGCCGAGCTTTTCAAGCTGCAGCAGCGTCCTTTTCCACCCGAAAACGCATGTTTCGAACGGAATCCAGCCGTGTAGGTGCTTCACATAATTCTGCTCTCGCGTCACAACAATGAGGTCGGCTGCGCTCTGCGCGATCATCTTGTCGCGCACAAGGCTACTGCTTTCCCTCTTTACATAGTTGAATCCCTGGTCGGCAAGGTCTACGAATTCTATTGCAAGGTCTATTTCGTCGTCGTTAACCGACGCGGTAGGTATCCTCAGGTCGCTCAAAAGCAGTGCGATGTCCTTCGAGGTCGGCACTACCCTGACGCGCAGCCCCTCTTCCTCTATCTTGAAAGCGAGCCTTTTTATGAAGCGCAGCGCGTGGCGGCCAGTGCCGAAGCTCAGCACCATGTTGTTGCCCACGTATTTCGCGACAAGCGCTTCGATTGTTTCTTCCCGCAGGGACATGCTAACCTTATTTATAATTGGTTTTCGCATTATTTAACTTTTCCATAGACATCGCATTCGGCGCTATAGTGAAATGCTTGAATATTTGAACAATAAATTGCATTTCACATATAGCAAACAGCAATAAAAAGTTCAAAAATAAAAGCTGTTTGCTATATTGCGCCAGCGGCTGCAAAAAAAGCGTTTTGATTGCAATGCGATACTCGGGTTGCAAAAGCGGCTGCATCAAATAAGCCTGTTTTTATTAACGCTGTTCTTCCACGCGGGTGCGCCTATTTGAACAAACCGTAGAAGTCCAGCGTGCAGAAGCCGTTTGCGGCGCTCCCCGGCTGGTCCGTGACTTTCATTGACTGCCCGACCAAAAGCGGCTTGGCAAACCACCTGCTCGTGCTATTCTTCACTGTTATTTTCTGCAGCCTGTTGCTGCTGAACTGCAGTGAAACGCTCCAGTCGCCGCCGCTCCCCTGCGGCAAGGGCTGGCCGTCCTTCAATGTTTCGAGGTAGTCGCCCGTAACATACTCATAGTTGCATTTTCCGCTTGAGCTGTCCCTGTTCAAATAAGAAAGCATTGTCAGCCTTTGCAATTTGCCTTCAAACAAAATGTCGCCTGTTTTCGCGCTCTGGCTTTCAACCATTTTTGTGCCGTCGTTCAGCGAGAAAACAGCGCTGCTGCCGCCGCAGTTTGCCACAGTAATATTGTACGCTACCCCGTCTTTCCCCGCCAGGTTGCTTGCAACATCTGTTGCGCTCACATGCCAGACCAAAGCGTTTGAGACAAGCTCAACCTCTTTATTCCACGAGTCGATAGCCGCAACGAAAGCGTCGCTTCCGAAGAACGGGATCAGCATCTTGTCGTTGTTTCCTGAGACAAAAAGCTTGTTCGGATCGTTCGCGTTCGCCGATGGAATGCCGTCTCCCAAGTTCGCGGTGTAAACAACTGCCCCTATAGGGAACTTCAATTCTCCTTCGTTCAACTGCCTGAAATAAGTGGCTTCCCCATTGATGCTCAGGCTTTCAGCCATTGCTGTTGAAGATTCCTTGCTGTTGTACTTGTAGGTTTTGCCGCTATAGCTCTTGAAGGCGCTGTTGTTGCTGCCTGTGAGGCTATTCCTGAAAATCGCATTCAGTTCGCCGCCGCTTCCCACAAGAATATTGTCAATGTTGGTCAGAACTCCTTTGCATTTGGCGCCTATCCTGATGAAATTCCCTGATTCCGCGATGCAATCAGTGTCATTATGGTTGTTGCAGGCATCCGGGCATAAGCCGTCGCTGTTTATGCAGGCGCTCGATTTCGTATGCGAGCACGCGGCTGGCTCGCCGCCGCAGGCATCAATTGTCAAGGGGTCGCTGTCGTTGCAGTCCACGTTGCTTGTGCAGGCAGCCTCAATCTGGCAATCGCTGTCATTCGCGTCAGTGCATCCTGCGGGGCAATA
This sequence comes from Candidatus Iainarchaeum sp., assembly GCA_026396975.1. Taxonomy (GTDB): domain Archaea; phylum Iainarchaeota; class Iainarchaeia; order Iainarchaeales; genus JAPLVT01. The sequence goes on along the minus strand of JAPLVT010000104.1, from coordinate 1,625 downwards.
GCCGTCGCCGGGAGAGCATTCAGTAATCGGGGCATTTCTGCAGGTTAGCGGCTCTCCGCTGCAAACATCCGCTGTCGCTGGGTCGCTGTCATCACAGTCGGTATCCGCGGCGCATTCGTCGGAAGGAACAAGGCAATCCATATCAGTCAGGTTATCGCAGCCCTGCGGGCAGCACCCGTCGCCCGTTATGCAAGAGAAAACCGGCGTGTACGCGCATTTCTTGGGAACGCCGTCGCACAGGTCGCGCGTGCAGGCAACGCCGTCATCGCAGCTCGCGTTAGCGGCGCACTCGTCATCGCTCCTGTGCACGCACGCGAACAAGCCGCTTTTCTGCGTTAACCATGCTTCGGCGATTGACCCTGCGTCCTTGAAGGAGACATAATAGTAATCACCCGCGAACATCTGAGGGCCGCATCTCTGCTGCCATTCAGCCAGATAACCCTGGCTTTGCTCACTGCTAAAAGCCGTCGAATAAAGCACTGCCCCAGGGTGCTCCGCCAAAAAGTCCGCTATCGAGGGATGCTGCTTCGCTTTTGCGGCAACGTTAGCCTCATCCACAACGCAGCCGCTGAAGGCGACCAGCGCCGCCACTAGTAATATTACAAGGAGCCTTTTCATCCAATCCAATAACGGAATTCTACAATAAAAACCTTTCTTTTTGGATTAGGTCCATCAGGCTAGCAGAAGCAGAAACAACAGAAAAACCCCTGGCGAGAATTGAACTCGCTTTTTTGCCATTAATCTCATCACCTCCAATGAACCGAATTTTTTCTTAGGACTCGAATTTTCTCGGCTTAAATCTTTCCACGCATAAATTGCTGTTTTTTTGGTGGAAAGAATTTAATGCCTCCAAAATTCGCAAGACGTCCACGAAAAAATTCGTCTAAATTTGGAGGTGATTCGATGAATTTTTCGCAAAAACTCTCAGAAACAAAAGGCAACCCTTTCGGAGAGGGCATTCCGCTCTCCGTGCTGGTTGCAAACATGAAAGGAGAGGGTTTCCCATGAACAGCGGAAGCCCGCTCTTTCAAAGCGGATTTAAATGGCAAAGACCTGGTTCTATTATGCAGGACAGGATTGGATTTGCAGACGATGCCATGCGGAAAGAGTTTTTCGCTGCAGCGAGAGAAGCGAGGGAGGCTAAGAACTGGGGAATACTTTGGCAGACTCTCAATTTGCCGCGAACGAGCTTCCAGAGTTACCAGTACGGAAGCCAACTGCTCCCTAAATCGGTATTCGATTCAATGTTGCGGTTTCTCACGCAAGAAAAACAACAGTTCTTTCTAAGCCAAACTTTCATCAAGCCAAGAAATTGGGGTGCCGTGAAAGGTGGAATACAAAATTCCGAGAAGAATAGAGATAAACTACTTGAGCAACTTGCAAGAGCGCGGTGCAAAGGCAACGGCGTTCCGAAGATAGTTGATATAAGCCAACCGCTTTCAAAAGAACTGTGCGAATTAGTAGGCGCTGTTATCGGCGACGGGTGCATCGATGGGCATGTTCGCAAGAATGGAAAGTGCAGTTACCATATGAGCATTACTGGTGACGCCGAACGTGACAAAGATTATCTAACCAGTAAAATGCCTTCAATTATTGGCCAACTTTTTAATATTCCAACACACATT
>JAPLVT010000012.1 GCA_026396975.1 Candidatus Iainarchaeum sp. | reverse complement strand
CCAGCAGTGTTGTCTTTACCTTGTCCATGCTGCTCGGCACTGTCAGTATGCCGGTTGTTTTCCCTCCGTGGACTTTTGTGTCAACGTCGATTCTTCCTATTTTGCCGTTCTGCTGCAGTTCCTTTAAGTCCATTTCCTCGCCGACCAGGCCTTCGCTCTGGCCGAAAATAGCGCCAATTATGTCGTGCTTGTCGACTATTCCGTCTATTTCAAAGTTTGTTTTTATCAAATACTTTACAGTACTCAAGTAAGTTTTTGCCATAATTTATTCACCTTTCTTTTTTTCCCGAGCCTTCCCTAAAAGGCTCTTTTTTGTTTTTTCCCAGGCTTTTTGGCATCATTGCAACGTTGGAAACCTGCGGGTTTCCGACGCGTCGAAAAACCATTGGTTTTTCAACGGCCAACTGGTTTGCGATGGGTCGCAAAAGCAAGGCTTTTGCAGCCTAGCCAAAAAGGCTGTTGGTAGAATCAGGGCAAAACTGGTTGCCTCAAATTTCGGAAAGGCGTTCTATTAGCCGCTCTTTTTTTGCGTGTACGAGCAGCTTTTTTTCCTTGCTTTTTTCTCCGCTTAACAATTCAACTTTTGCCGAAAAAAATTCTTGCAAGCGTTCAACCAATTCTTGGTTTGCCTTTCCTTTTTCAGGCTTCGAACGCAGCCTTACAATGAGGCTGCCCCGCCATTCATCAAGCCCGCAAAAAGCAAATTCTTTGCTTGCGGGCGACACCCTTACGGGCAGCACTGTGCCCCGGGCGTTTTCCTGCAATTTTTCCAACCATTTTTTGCCAATCATCAGAGCAAAAATAAATGCCGATGAAAATAAATGATTGAGTCTTAAATTGATAACTTGTAATTTACCAATTTTCAGCAACCTTCTGGTTGCCCGATTCTACAAAAAAATTATGTAGAGTAAAGTAATAAAAAGGGCGCTGTTACGCCGGCGCAGGCAGTATCTTCCGTCGCTTTTCCAAACGCTTGTTTTTGGTGTTTGCGCCGGCGTGGTTTGACGCTTTCCTGCGCGCGATATTTTAATGCCGGCGCAGGCTCTTCTTGCCGGCTTCTCCCCGAACGCTTTTTCTCTCTGCGGCGCCGGCGTGGTTCCAATCTCCCCTAAGCATGATTGCTCCGCCAGCGCGGCAGCAACCCTTTTAATGCCCTTTTGTGTTCTTATTTGCGGTTTTAATGACCCATTACCGGAAAGGCGCCAACGCGGAACGCGAATTGGTGCATATTTTGTTCGATAGGGGCTTTTCTGTCATCAGGACAGCTGGAAGCGGGAAAACCGCACTGCCTGCTCCCGATATGAGTGCCATGCGCCCGGGAAAGCACATTGCTTTCGAGTGCAAGGCCTGGGGTGCGGGCAATCTCGCTATCCCGATCGCCTCCATGCTCGAGTTCGTCGGTTGGTGCGATAGGGCGGGTGTTGATGCGATTGTGGGTTGGAAAGTGCCGCGGCAGGGATGGCTTTTCCTAACGCCGCAGGATTTCCACAGGACAGCCAAGTTTTTCCTCATAAGCAAAAAAGAGGCTTTTGAAAAGGGGCTCTCCCTTGGGCAACTTACAGGCAAATGAGTTTTTCCGTGCCGCGCAAAACTCTTTTTAACCCTTCACAATACATTTCTGAACGCTTCCCGTAAAAGGGATTTTGGCTTTTTGCGACTTTTGATGGAAGGTTTTTTTATGCTGCAGTTGGATGAGATTATTGCGGAATTGCAGAGGCGCGTTCGCGACACAAAAAGCCTGAGGAACAGGGTTCTTTTGCAACAGGCGCTGGAAGCCCTTTCTGATTACAAGAAAGCCAGCGAAACGCAGATGTGAATCACGCCAGCATTAAACTGATTTTTTTTTATACGCGCATTCCAATGAGATAGAACATTGACGCGAGCAGGCTGCCCATTAGTATTGCGAGCAGCAGTGTTTCCTCCGGTATGCCGCTGTACGCCGTGAAGAAAAGATATGCCGAAGCGACTATTACCCCGAGCTGCATTGCTATCAGCGTCAGGCTTATCGCCTTGACTACCCTGCCGCCAAAAACCTTGTATTTTATGGCCCAGACGTCGCGCTCTGTGTTCGAAAGCCTGTTCCCGAGCGCGTTAGTGTTCTTTTTTGTTTCGTCGTTCAGCTGCAGGATGTTTTTTACGCTCTGGTTGACGCGCGCCTGGAACATCATTGCCTGGTTTTCTATGAATTTCTGGTCTTCCCTGAAGGCGCCGAGCGCTCTTTTTTCAACCCGGGTTGTCATTTCGTCTTCCTGCTTTTCAACAGCGCCCTTTATGTAGCCAATCAGTTCGGGTTTTTCGTTTTCCAGGTTGTTCTTCACGATCTTGCCTATTTCGTTCTGCAGAAGCGCGAAAGTGTCGGCCTGGCCGAGCAGCAGAAGCCTTTTCGCTTTTTCCTCCTCAATGCCGAGATCCCGAAGGCTCTTTATTATCCTCTCTTCGCTCTCGCCGTTTTTCACCATCTCCTGTATTACTTGGATGATGCTGCTGTTCGGCTGCGCTGCTTTTGCCATTGCCATCGCCTTTTTGGAGTGCGATTTTATTTTACTTCTTTTTAGTTAATAAGGCTTGCCGTGGGGCGCGCTTTCCATCTGAAAACCTTTAAATACTATTTTGGGCATTATTTCACTAGATGCTTGAGAAGACCGGCGACAAGATAATCGCGCTTGTAATAGTTTTCGCAATAACCGGAATCGCGTTCTACCTGTTGTACACGCAGCAGCAGGCGCAGCCGATGGAGGAAGAGCCAGTAATCGACCTTGGCGACACGCCTTTCGCTGAGGAAGGCGCCTATGCCAGCGACACAGCGCCAATCGCGGGCACTTGCAACCAGCAGCCGACGCAGCTGGACCACGACCTTTGCTGGTTGTATCAGGCGGCTGATGAAGGGAACGTTGACTTGTGCAGCAACATAGACGATAACTCAACGAAAATAACCTGCATCGCGGGCATTGCTGTCGATACCACCAACAAGAATATTTGCGGCAGGCTGAACTACAACGAGGCGCTGTTCTACTGGTGCATCACGGGCATTGCAAAAGATATGGGGGAGTACTCTTACTGCGAAACAATGCCGGATTTCTACAAGAGAAAATGCGTGTTGCAGGTCGACCAGGAACTCGGCGTGGCAACGGATTGATTCAACGGATTTCCGCGAATTGGAAGCAAAGCCGGAACTTTTTCTTAAAGCAGTCTCAGGCCGCCGGTAACAATGTCTATTTCCTTTTCTTCAGCAGGGCCGATTGCAATGCAAGTGGGCTCTCCCGGATTTACCTGCGTCAAGCCAGCATCGTGCACTATCGAAGAGGGAAACCTCCTCCTGGTTTTCTGGTAAAGCTCGAGCAGTTCCTGCTTGCTGCCGACCTTTAAAACGATTTTTTTCATCCCGCCAGCGTTCCATGATTCGAAGATAGCCGGAGGAAGCTCATTCAGCGCCATAACGCTTGCGTGCGCGCACTGCGCGGCGATCTTTCCCCTGCCCATATGCAGGTCAGTCCTCACGATGATCGCCTGTTTTAGACCCATCAAAAACCACTTTCTTGCTAATTACTTTTACCATTGCCCTTTTTATTCCTATGGCGGCAGCTGCTGCGCGATGGCTGCTTCTTGCTCGGTTCGATACGCCCGGCTTTTTTGTTCCTGTAGTCCTCGATCGCCCTGCGCAATCCGTCCATTGATAGAACGCTGCAGTGCATTTTCTGCGGCGGCAAGCCGTCCAACTCTTTTGCAATTTTCTCCTTGTTTATTTTCAGCGCTTCGTCCAGAGTCATGCCCTTTGCCATTGTGGTTAGTTTGCTCGAAGTAGCCAAAGCTGCAACACACCCAAAAGTCTTCACCTTTATGTCCTTTATTATTTCCTGACCCTTCTTGTTCTTGCCGACCTTGATGTATATCCAAAGAAGATCGCCGCAAACGGGATTGCCCACCTTTCCCAAGCCATCGGGATTATGGATTTTCCCGAGATTTTTTGGGTGCCTGAATTCTTTCAAAACTTTTTCCGAATACATCCAAAACCACCAGCGCCTTAGTGTTCGTGCCCATGCACGTGTTCGATATCCTCTTCAAACTCGCTAATGTCAACGCCCTTCCTCAGCGGGCTTATCTTCCGCAATTTTTCAACAATGCGAGGCAGCGCGCCCAAAACATAATCAATATCCTTTGCGGTTGTGCCTCTGCCGAGCGAAAACCTCAGGCTGCCGTGGCACTTCACGTGCGGCAGGCCGATTGCCCTAAGCACATGGCTCGGCTCAAGGCTCTTGCTGCTGCAGGCGCTGCCCGTGCTTGCGGCAATTCCCTTGTCGCTGAGCATGAGTACCATGCTTTCGCCTTCGACAAAATCAAACCCCAAATTGACATTATTGCTCAGCCTTTTTGGCCCGATGGCAGGGCCGTTGAGCCAGCTGTTTTCGATGCCGAGAGCGCCCTTAAGCAATTTTTTTGCAAGAATTCTCTCCCGCGCATTTTCCTTTTCGCGCTCTTTTTCCGCAATCTCAAGCGCCGCAGCAAGCCCTACGATTCCAGGAACGTTTTCCGTTCCGCTCCTCAGCCCGCGCTCATGCCCGCCGCCGTGCATCAGCGGCTGTATTTCTGTTCCCTCTTTCACGAAGAGGAAGCCCGCTCCTTTCGGGCCGTAAAACTTGTGCGCGCTGCTGCTAAGCAGGTCAATGTTCATTTTGTTCACGTCAATTTTTTCCTTTCCGACGCTCTGCACTGCGTCTGTGTGGAAGAAAGCGCCTTTTTCCCTGCAGATTTTTCCAATCTCCACAATCGGCTCAATAGTCCCGATTTCGTTGTTCGCGTGCATTACGCTCACAAGAATGGTCTTGCCGGTTACCGCATTTCCCACTTCCCCCAAATCAACAAGCCCTTCCTTGTCAACGCCAAGCCAGCTTGCCATAAAGCCGTCTTTTTCCAGGAATTTGCAGGTTTCTTCAACCGCATGGTGCTCTATCTTGCTTGTCACAATGTGCTTTCCCCTTTCCCTGTTCGCGTAGGCAATCTCCAGTATCGCAATATTGTCGCTTTCCGTTCCGCCTGATGTGAAATAGATTTCCTCCGGCCTCGCGTTGATTGCCTTTGCGACTGTTTCCCTGCTTTTCTCGACAGCCTCGCGTGCTTCCGTGCCAAAAGAGTGCACGCTGCTGGCGTTGCCGAATTTTTGCCAGAAGAAAGGCTGCATCGCATTCAGCACCCTCTCATCCAACGGCGTTGTGGCCGCGTGGTCAAGGTAAATTCTTTTCATTGGACCACCTTTTTTGGTAAAACTTTTGCTTGCAAAAGGTTTGCGTGGTCAAGGTAAATTCTTTTTTTCATTATAGCGCCTTCTCATGAATTTTTTTTGTTACGTTTAGTTATCTGCTTGACCGTAATCACTTCTTCTGCTTGCATTCACAGCAACAGCAGCAACATTTGCATTTCATTCTTCACACCTCCAGCATTCGCCAGCGTGGCTTGCATAATGCATTTCCAGCGCGGCAAAAATCCCCCTTTCCTTCACCTTCTTCGCAAAGCCCGCGGGCACAGTGTAAATCATTTTTTTGCCTTCCCTCCTTGCTTCCACGAAGCCGCATTTGCGCAGTGCGTCGAGCGAGTGGCTCACCCTGCTCTGCTCAGCGTCAAGCAATAGCGCAAGTTCCGAAACGCTGTGGGGCGTGCGCATAAGCTCGTTGATTAGGTCAATGCGCAGCCTGTTGCCAAGAACCTCAAAGCAGTTGCAGTAAGCCGATGAATCTGATTTCATATGAAAAATAATTCATATCAATAGTTTATAAACCCGACCGCTGCGGAGTGTGCTGGAAAAAGAAGCCGCGCTGCGCTTATTCCACTATTTCCTTCAGCTGCAGGCTTTTTGTTATGCCGTCTGCGCCCCAGAGGTAAGTAAAAGAAGTTTCCTGGTCTTTGCCCACCCAGACCTGCCTGTTCGCGGGGTGCTCGTGGCCCTTCAGAGTGAAAAGCCTGTGGTGCTCTATCAGCACCCTGTCGCCGTCGCAGCGCACAAGCTTGAACACCGGGTCTTTCATGTGCTCTATCTGGTCGAATGCCTGCCCTGCTTCCACTGTAATCTCGCTGTCAGTAACTGTTTTCCCGAAAGGCGGGCGCCACTTGTTTATTGTTTCCCTTAACGCAATAATCGCTTTTGGCAAAAGGCTCACCTGATCCAGAATTTTTCTGGCTTAAAATAAAAAGCCGCCTATATTTAAATAGGTTCCTGTTTCCAGGCTGCGGAATCGGCAATTCAAAGTAAAATGTATTATACTGTATTTGGCTTGCTTATATACAATGGCTGCAAGAAAGTTCCCCCGGAATGCGCTTAATGCAAAAAATTCCCTCACAAGACAGCGGTTGGCCGAGGCCGCGGCTTTCGTGAGAAAGGCTGATGCAGGCCAGGCAGAGAGGCCGTACAATTTGGACAGGGCACTCAGAGAAGCCCCTTTTTATAACGCGTTGCAGCAATCGCTGCAGAGAAGGCTGGCTGCTAGCAGTGGCAAAATATTGGCCTTGGATAAGGGAGCCGGTACTGGAAGAGCGGGCGCGGATTTGAAAGGCATTGCACCGGATAGAATAATCGTAGAGGCGCTGAGCCTGTCCAGAACAATTGCACCAGAATATCGGGCGGTGATAGACAAAGCCAAAAGGGCGTTTGGGATTACAACAAAGCATGAAAGGAAGTTTCACATGATTTGCGATTTATACGGCGAGGACTATCATCTGCCGAAAGGCCTTGTAAGGCATTCGATAGCAAAGGCAATCTCGGATTTGGAAAAAGGCGGAGAACTTTTTACGGTAATCCCACTGTTGTATAGAGAAAACCCGGACAATCTTACAGTTGACGAAGGCAGAGCGTTGGTTGCGGAATTATCCCAACGAAAGGGCCTGACCGTAAGGCCCACTGAGGTGCAGAGAAGATTTGACAGGAGAGA
>JAPLVT010000014.1 GCA_026396975.1 Candidatus Iainarchaeum sp. | reverse complement strand
TAAGTATTAATTATAAAGATTCACTGCTTAAGTTATTTAAAAAGCTTGAACCATACTTAAAGCACGGAAAAAGAGTTAGAGACATGAAAAATGCGGCAGAAAATGTGCTGCGAAGGCTGAATAACAGGGGGTGAAGAGGTTTATGGCAAAATTTTATATCACAACAGCAATTGATTACCCTTCCAGCAAACCCCATCTTCGGCCACGCCTATGAAAAGGTCTGCGCTGACTGCATTGCGCGCTGGCACAGGCTGCTCGGAGAAGACGTTTTTTTCCTTACGGGCACTGACGAGCACGGGAGCAAGATACAGCGCAAGGCGGCCGAAGCGGGAAAGCAACCCCAAAAGTACGTTGACGAAATGGTTGTCTTCTTCAAGAGGCTCTGCGAAAAGCTGAATATTTCCTTTGACAGGTTTATCAGGACAACAGATGCCGACCACATAAAGGTTTCCCAGCAGATTTTTAAGAAAATTTTCGACAAGGGCGAGATTTACCTCGGCACCTACAGCGGCTGGTACTGCCCTGAATGCGAGACCTTTTACACAGAAAAGGACCTCAAGGACGGCTGCTGTCCTACGCACGGAAAAAAAGCTGAGTGGCTGAGTGAGGAAAGCTATTTTTTCAAAATGGGTGCGTACACGCAAAAAGTGCTTGATTATTTGGAAAAGAACCCGGAATCAGTTTTGCCTGCCGGAAAGAGAAAAGAAATCATCAACAGGGTAAAAGAAGGGCTGAATGACCTCAGCGTCAGCAGGGTTAACGTAAAATGGGGAATTCCAGTTCCAATAAACGAGAAACATACCTTGTATGTGTGGATGGATGCCCTGCTAAACTATATTTCCGGCATTGGTTACCCTGAAAAAGAATTCAAAAAATTCTGGCCAGCGGACGTTCATTTGATAGGGGTTGACATTAGTTGGCACCATTCAGCTATTTGGTATTCAATTCTGCTTGCAGCCGGCATCCCGCTTCCGAAAACTGTTTTCGTCCACGGCTTCATCAACACTGAGAGCGGCGAGAAAATGAGCAAGAGCAAGGGCACAGTCATAGACCCGATAGAACTGACCGAAAAGTTCGGCGCTGACCCCGTGCGCTACTTTCTCCTGCGCGAGATCCCTTTCGGGCAGGACGGAAACTTCAGCGAAGCAGCCCTTAAAGAGCGCCTGAACAACGAGCTCGCGAACGGCCTTGGCAACCTCGTGAACCGCACAATTGTGATGATTGAAAAATACTGCGGCGGAAAAATCCCTGAAGGAAAAGTTGATGCGGCTCTTGAAAAGAAACTCGATCTGGGCAAAATAAAAAATCACATGCAGGGACTAGAGATTCACCACGCGCTTTCCGAGATTTTCTCTTTCGTTGCCGCCTGCAACCAGTTCATAAACGACAAAGAGCCTTGGAGCCTTTTTGAAAAAAAGGCTCGCGAAAAAAGCGCCGTTGAAGAGCTTGGCAACGTGCTTTATTCTCTCGTGGACAGCATTCGCATCATCGCGATACTGCTGCAGCCGTTCATTCCAGCAACAGCGGAAAAAATAAACGCGCAGCTCGGAGTAAAAGCCGGTTCGCTCAAAGAATGCGAATTCAACCTGCTCAAGGCGGGAACGAAAACAACGAAGGGCGGGATTCTTTTCAAGAAAGTGGAATAAACTCGCCTACCTTATTTTCTTTTTGAGCAGTTCCGCGTATTTCTCCAGCTCGCTTTTCTCGCTCTGCCCGGGCGCCCAGCTGAAATTCAGCTTGTCGCCTTTTTTCCGCGGGATAATATGGAAGTGAATGTGCGGAATGACCTGCCCGGCTGCCTCGCTGTTGCTCTGCAGCACATTGAATCCTTCCACTCCGGGGATTTCAGCCATTATTGCCGCCGCAACCTTTTGCACGGCCGCCATCACTGCTTTCATTTCCTCGTGCGGAACATCCAGCAGAGTCTTGTAATGGTTTTTCGGTATCACAATCGCGTGCCCTTTTGCCGCAGGCTTTATGTCCAAAAAAGAAAGAACAATCGCGTCCTCGTACAATTTAACAGCCGGAATTTCGCCCTTCACAACCCTGCAAAAAACGCATTCGCCGTGCATGGAAACACCATCCCCTGCACGATTTTCTGCCCTGAAGTCCTTTTAAATAAAATCCGTTAGTCCAAAGGCCACAAGGCAAGAACCGCAAAATCCTTTCAAATAAATGCCAGCGCCAAATAGAGCAGCCCGAAGGCAACGCAGAACCACGCGAATCTGATTTTTTTCGCAATCCGCAGCAGCGCGCCCACCGACACATAGCCCACAATTGCCGCAGTGGCAATAGCTGCCCAGATGTTTGGCTCGAGCGCAGGTCCTTCCGCAAGCGAGAAGGCTATTTCAGCAATGAAAACGCTTGGAACCCCAAGGATAAAGGAAAGCCTGAATGCCTGCTCCGGCGTGAATCCGCTGAAAAGCAGCACGGATGTTGTTACGCCGCTCCTGCTAATTCCCGGGATTGCTGAAAATCCCTGCCCAAGCCCGACAAAAAATCCGTTGCCCGGCTTTTCCTTTGCTTTCGCGGCTTTCCGCCTGAATTGTATCAGCCCTGTGAACAACAGCCCGCCGCCAATAAGAAGCATTACAAGAAATGGGTCGCCGTAAGCCTTCCTGAAAATAATGTAAAGCGGGGCAGCGGTAATCGCGGTTCCAACCAGCGCCGCAATGATGAACCTCAAGGTTTCCCTGTCCCGCATCGTGATTGTCTGCCACAGCTCTTTCCTGAAATAGGCCGCAGCCGCGATGACAGTTCCGATATGCAGGAAAACAGCGCTCCTGCTCGCGTTCTCAGCCGCCATGCCGAACAGGTTAAGGCCGACAGCTATCACCTGCGACCTGCTGCTGATTGGCAGCCATTCTGTTAAGCCCTGCAAAATTCCTAGAAAAACAGCCTGCAACAATTCCATTCGAATCCAAATAGCCCAAAACGGATTTTAAACTGATTTTCCCCCCCCCGCACGTGCAATTTTAAGGAAAAAGCCATTATTCATTTTAGAATAATTCTTTCAGGAAATTATTTATTATTGGAATAACAGGAATATTAGGGGGATATTTTGACCGTAGTTGAGCTTGGCGACAACCTGGATTCCTGCGCAAAAGTGCCGAACCTTAAGGCAGTTGAATTCAGCAAAGACCTTCGCTTCGGTCTGCAAAACGGGAAGCGCTTCGGGCCGATTACCGCCGCCTACAAGACATTCGGAAAGCTGAACAAGGCGCGGGACAACGCGGTTTTGGTTTTCCCGACGCTAACCGCAACCCAGCAGGCTGCTTCCGAAAAAAGCAACGGCACGGTTTTTCCGGGTTGGTGGCAGGAAATCGTCGGCGAGGGAAAGCCAATTGACACGCGCAAATTTTTTGTTGTCTGCGCCGACCACTTCGGCGGCTGCTATGGCAGCACAGGCCCTTCCTCAACCAACCCCGACACGGGGAAGCCGTTCGGGCTTAATTTCCCGGGCTTTTTCATCAAGGACATGGCCAATGTAACAATGGAATTCCTCCGGCAAATCGGAATAACAAAACTGCGCGCTGTCGTGGGCGCCAGCATCGGCGGCCTTCTTTCCCTCGAGCTTGCGGCGCTTGACAATGCGTTTGCGGAAAAAGCCATTGTTGTGGGAGCTTCCCACAGGGTTTCCGCGACGTATCTAGCGTTGAATTATATCGCAAGGGAGGCAATAATGCTTGACCCCGCCTGGAACAGCGGGAATTATTACGGCGCAGAATTCCCGGAAAGGGGCCTCTCAATCGCAAGGCAGATCGGGCATGTTTCCTACCTGAACCAGCTTATCCTTGAGAGGAAATTCGGCAGGCAGCCGGTCAACGGCAATTTCAAGCAGCACGTTAGCCTGGGCCTGCAGTACCAGGTCGAGAGCTATCTCGATTACCAGGGCAAAAAGTTCTGCAAGCGCTTTGACCCAAACAGCTACATTTACCTTTCAAAGGCGATTGACACATTTGACCTTGAAAAGGAATTCGGCAGCATTGAAAATGCCTTCAGCGGTTCTCCCACTGAATTCAGCTTCATCACGATTTCCTCTGACAACCTGTTTTTGCCCTCGGACACAAAGGAGCTGCACAGCAAGCTGGCTGAATGCGGCGTGCGCAGCGCATACAACGGAATCAACTCCCCAAAGGGCCACGACGGGCTTTTCCTCGAGCACGAAAAAATAGCACCGATAATAAGGAAAGCGCTCAAGGAATAAAGAATTCCAAATTGCAACGCGCAGCGTTGCTTCTTTTAGTGCAGCTTTTCTTTTCCTTGCAAACCTTAACGGGTTTGCGAGGCCTCGCAACGTTGCAAAGAATTGCTTTGCGACGCGTCGAAAAGCCACTGGCTTTTCAACGAAGCACTGCTTTTGCAAGGTTAAAGAAAAGTTCGCCGGCGGCAGGATTTGAACCTGCGGGTCCTTTCGGACACGTGCTCTCGAGGCACGCGCTTTAAACCGGGCTCAGCCACGCCGGCATTGGAAAAATTGTGGCTGGAAGGTTATTTAATGCTTTTATCCGCGCACGCGGAAAAAAGGCCTTGCGGCGCATAAGCGCGTGAAAAAAATAAAAAAAAGAAGGGGGTGTCCCCTTATGCCTGGTACGATTCCGCGACCAGCGAGTAAAAGAACACCATCATTATGTACTCCACGACCACCAGAACAACCATCCCAACTGCAAAGCTTGTTATGAGGATTGGTATCAGTGTTGCCAGCGCCGCCGGGTCCATTACGCCGCCCGTAAGCAATGGCGTCAGAGATGGAAGTAATGAAGCCCCGGCTATTACCAAGAGTATCACAAAGACTACCCCCATTACAATAGCCGTGATGATTCCGCCCACTATCACTGAAACTATGAATCCTACGTTCATGGCTTTCTTTGCAACTGTCGGGATCCCGAGCGCTTCGCCGATGTTCCCGCTTTTTGCAAGCGTCATCATTGCGGATAACGCTATGAACATGAAAACAATGTTACAGACCAGCACCAGTACGGGGCCGATGAGCGGTATAAACATCAGGATAAAGCTGACTATCATCCAGATTATGGCATAGACGATACCAACTATTATTACCTTGATGCTGTTCACTACCAGCTCGCCGAAGTTCTCAAACCCTGGCAGTTTATTGTCCTTGTCCATAGTGCGTTTTGCGATCCTAAGGAAATACCCCGGAATTGTTAGGATGTTCAGCAGCGGTATTGCCATCAGGACTATTCCAATCACAAGGTTCACGATATTGTTGAATGGTTTGCCAAGAGCTGCGCCAATATTCATTCCTTTTCACCCCCCACCTTTTTTGTTTAAAAAAACGCTTTTCTATTATTTAAGACTATTGCGGTGGCAAAAAGAGCCAAAATAAAAGTGGATTTTAAGGTTCTACAACAACTGTTTCCGCGGATGCAGCCGCCTTTCCGGCTATTTCTTCAGCAGCAATTTTTTCCTCTTCGGCTTCGGCTTCACCCGCTTTTGCCGCAGTTGCGGGCTTGTCTGGAATGCCGCAGCACGCTGCGGGCATAATGCTTAACTCGAAGGTGCCGAATTTTCTTGAAATCCTTTCGATTTCAAGCTTGTCCATCCCCAAAAGCGGCTTTATTATCGCGATTTTTGCAGCATTGTGCTCCGCGTTGAGGTTGCTGAGCGTCTGCGATGCGACCTGCCCCAAACTGTCGCCCATTATCAAACAATCAGCGCCTTCGCGCAGCGCGATTTTTACCGCGATGCGCATCATCATCCTCTTGCACAGCACGCAGTTCAAGCGCCGCTGGCAGTTCCCCGCTATCTCCTGCAATACAGCTCCGTAAGGAACAACAATCAGCTTGATTTTTTTCTTGAATCGGGTTGCGATGTGCTGCACAAGCATTTTTGTTTTCTTTTCCGCCCTGTTGTCAGCCGCTGTTGCCGTGCTATAATGCAATGCCACGACATCGAGCCCTTGTTCCAGCGCAAGCGCTGCCGCGACAACGCTGTCAATGCCGCCGCTGATTAAAACAATTGCCTTTGCTTGTTTCGCCATAAAAACAAGAATCTGCTGGGAAGTTTTTTATAAACAATAAGAAATCGTTGTTTTCTTGCAGGTTTCTATTTTTTCTTCACTTTCTTTGCCGCGGGCGCTTCTTTTTCTCTTTGATCTCTTTTTCCGCTGTTTCCAAAGCTTCTTTCCCAGCGCTTTCTTCCGCCTTTTGCGCTGCCTCGTTCAGCAGCGAGATGAATATTTCTCCGAACCATTGTTCCTGCCAGGCGTTTACCTTTCCCTTGTTCATGAGAAAGAGCACCGGGATAAAGCAGTTCACCATTTCCAGCGGCGTGTTCTCGTCCAGCAGCGCGCTGAACATCACAAGCCCCTGGCTGTCCGCCCTTTCCTTTATCCTGTCAAAAATTCCGCCAATGCGCTCCTCGATGTTCACCCTGTCGAAAGCAAGGTCGAACTGCGGCAGCTCTTTCTCCCTGAGAATGCTTTTGCGCTCCTTGGTCTGCTGCAGTATCTGCTCGATGCTCATTACAAGCTCGTCAAGCGTTATGTTTCCCTCCCTGAACTGCCGCTGCCCGCTCAGTTCGGGGATTGTTTCCTCTATCAGCTGCAGCTCTTCTTTTGTAATCGTAACGGCTTCCTCTTCCTCGTCAAGAGAGCTCAGTTTTATTGTCCGCGCCTTAAGCTTCAAAAGAATCGCGGAAGCGAGAATGGCGTTAGCGGGAATACGCAGGTCTCCTTTCTGCATCGCCTGGACTTTCTGCAAAAAAAGGTCGGCGAGCTGCACAATATCAATGTCCCATGGATTCATCCTGTTGCGCTTAACAAGTTCGATCAGGATGGTTTTCCAGGCGGGCTGCTCGATAAGGTCAACCAGATTTACCTGCTCGGGCAACTCTATCTCGCATTGCTGCCCTTTAGCTTCACTCCCTGCAGCCCCTTCAGGCTCCCAAAAATCCCCTTTCATGCCAGTGCCTGTTTCCGGCTCGATCTCCTCTGAAGGCATATTAAAATTAGCTCGCCCAAGCTATTTAAATGCTTGCACAGTCACAGCGTTGCTCTTAAATTCGGAGAAAAATGCGAATAAAAGAGCAGAATGAATAATTTAAGCGCAAACCAATCTAGAATATAATGTTAAATATTGCTAATTGAAGAAGTTCTTGCTATTGCTGTTTGTTTTTCTTTTCAAGTCTTTTGGTAAGCCAGCGTTGAATCAAGAAATAAACAATCCAGAACACAACGGCAAAAGTCAATGCAGCCGTAAGGTCAAATTGCTTGCCTAAAGCGTAGTTTCCAATGCTGACTGCGGCAGTAGAAGAAACTGCAACAAGTGTGGTAACTAAATAAGGATTTTTCTTTGCGGTTAAGTTGTTTCCTAACACAGACTAATTAACTTTATATACAATCTTATTTTAAACATTTGAGAGCAAGAAGCCGAATTTAAGAGCAGAACGCAATTAAAGAGCAAAGTCGCAGGGCGCAAAATGTTTTAATAACAACAAACATTATATTTTCAGGGTTTTACATGCAAAGAGTCGCAACAGGCATTCCCGGCTTGGACCCGCTTCTTAACGGCGGAATTCCGCAGGGCAGCAGCGTTCTGATTGGCGGCGCTAGCGGCACCGGCAAATCCATTTTAGCAATGCAGTACATTTACGAGAGCGCCTTAAAGGGCGAACCAGGGCTGTTTGTGACGACCGAAAGCGGCGTGAAGAACATTGCCTGGGACATGCAGAGCTTCAATTGGGACATCAACTCGCTGCAGGAAAAAAAGATGATGGCCATCAACAGGATGAACCTCGGCTATGCAAATGACGCGCGGGTTGTTGTTGAAAGGATCAAAGAGGAACTTGACCTGATTGCGCGCGCCGTGAACGACATGCATGCGCAGCGCCTTGCCATCGACAGCACGACTTCTTTCGCGGTCTGGATGGAGAAAACGGAATTCAGGCCGAAGCTTTTCGAGTTTTTGGACTGGCTGAAAGACCTGAACTGCACAACAATTTTTACCGCTGAAACAAGCGGGGCAAAAACAGATTTCAGCGCATACGGCGTCGAGGAATTCGTTGCAGACGGTGTCATCGCGCTTTACTTCACGCCGCCGAACCGCTCAATTTTCGTAAGGAAAATGAGGGGAACAGCGCACGACAAGAACGTGCACCCGTTCGAAATAACAAACAGGGGAATAGAGATAAAGCCGCGGGAGCAGGTGCTCTGGGAAGCGATAAAATGACAATGCCCAATAAAAGACCGCTCTGGATGACAACGCACAGACGTATAGTCAGCCCGACCAACAGGCCGAAGCACAGCGGCAGCAATGCGCAGAAAATAAAAGCATACAAGGCAGCCAAGGCAAGAAACAGAAAAAGAAGGCTGCTGTGGATAAAGGAAAAGAAAAA
This sequence comes from Candidatus Iainarchaeum sp., assembly GCA_026396975.1. Classification (GTDB taxonomy): domain Archaea; phylum Iainarchaeota; class Iainarchaeia; order Iainarchaeales; genus JAPLVT01. The sequence goes on along the minus strand of JAPLVT010000014.1, from coordinate 480 downwards.
GGTTAAAAGATGACCTGGCCACAAGGGAAAAAAAGCCCAAAAAAAATTCTGGCGATTCAGGCAAGTGCCGTGCAAAAACAGTAATACTCGCTTACGTGCCTTCTTCCCAGCTTGAAAGGTATTTGCGCTGCTCTTCAGCCAGTAGTGAACAGCGGAAGTGCGCTCTCTTTAAAATAATTTAAAAGCGAATTTCTATCTTTTTATTTCATGCAACCAAACGAAACTGCATTCAGATTGGTCTTGGGCGATTTGGATGACAAATCCATATTTATTAATTGGGGCAAAAATGAAAGGGAACTTGTGTTTCGCAAGTTATTGGATAAAACTACATTGACCGCATTTGCAAAAAAGATTAACCATGACTACACTACTTTGGGTGAGATAAAAAATGGCGGTGTCAAACCGTCGGGGCATGTGTACCTTTCATTGTACAAGATTCTCGGATTAACCGCTCGGCTTGGGGCCCTTAAAATTTCCAGC
>JAPLVT010000119.1 GCA_026396975.1 Candidatus Iainarchaeum sp. | reverse complement strand
CGGCTTGCAGCCATTCAGGGGCTGCCGCGCGAATACTTTAAATAGCTTTGCAACAATTATTAGGGTTGATTGTAACGCCTTTGTAACATCATGAAACCATTATTAACCCGTGTTGAAACGTGTTGAAACATGAAACCACTTGAAACAATATTTAGGTCGGACAAGAAATATGCCGTAGTAACGGCACTATGTTTCATTTACGGTGGCTTCCTGATAGCTTCTTTTGCGCTGCAGGCGTACAGCCTTTTCTGGAGGACCGAAATAGCCGGCTTTCCGACGGAGACAAACGGCTTTCCCTTTATAGATGGCAGCGGCGCATCGCCGAACCCCAGCCAGGATTTTAACGAATCCGCAGCCGACAGGAACATCGGGTTAAGGAGGTTCCAGCGCGAGCCGGCTGCCGCATTGCTTGCGCCAACCCCGCTGTCATGGCTTGGGGGCGGCTTGATATCGATTTTTGCTGGCTTTGCAATTATGAGCCTGACCAGAAAAAAGGAGATTAAACGAATCAAGCACGAAACAGCCTCAAATCTCCTGCTTCCGGACGAAAAAAAGATCATCGACCTCCTAAGAAAATCGAATTATGAGTCAACGCAGGCAAGAATTGCCAAGGAAACCGGCCTGAGCAAAGTGCAGGTCCACAGGGCGGTAAAACGGCTTGAAGCGAAAGGCGCCTTGGAGAAACACGAATACGGGTTGACCAACAAGATTATTCTGAATAAAGAGCTGTTTGAATAACAATGGCGGCTTGCGCCGGGTTTATTTAAACCTTGCGAGCCTTGGGAGCGCCGGCCGGCAGCTGCGCAGTTTGTTTTAAATTCCTATTCGGCTTTTAATAAACCAGCATGGCGAAAAGAGCGGTGCACAGCGGCGGCGAGAGCGTTTCCTTTTTCTTTCCGGCTTACATGGACGCGGACAGCTTGCCTGGGCTTGTGCGCGGCTTTCACGGGGCCCTTCAGCGCAGCGGAAGGGACTTTGAAATAATAATAGTGCACGACAAGAGCCCTGACAACACGGGTGAGGTCGCGGATGCGCTCGCGCGCGAGCTGCCGAAGGTTCGCGTTGTCCACAACAAGCGGAACATGGGCTATGGAGGCGCGCTTGTTGTCGGGTTCAACACCGCGAAAAAAACTCTTGTCGGGTTTACTGACGGCGACGCGCAGTTCAGCGCGGCTGACCTGCAGAAATTTTTTGACGCGATTAAAAATGCTGATATTGTGGTCGGCTGCAGGGTGAACAGGGCTGACGGGAACAAGCGCGCGTTTTTTGGAAAAGGATACAGGTTTTGCCTGCTGCTTCTTTTTGGGCTGCGGCTGCGTGACCCGGACTGCGGCTTCAAGATGATGAGGGGAAAGTTTTTTGCCGGGATAGAGCCTGTTTCGAGGAGCGGTTTTTTCAGCGCGGAAATGCTTGTGAAGGCGAAAAAATCCGGGCTGCGGATAAAGGAAGTGCCTGTAAGGCACCTTCCGAGGCGCTATGGCTGCAGCACTTGCTTTGGATGGGGCAAGATTTTCGAGATGGCTAAAGACATGGTTTACGCGCGCCTTGGAAGGCTTTAATTGCATTGGAATTGCCGAAGATATTCTTTGGCGCGGTTTGCGAAGCATTTTTTCCCAAGGATTTTTTCCTGGTGGAAAAAAGGCTTACTGCCAGCAGGCAGTCTTTTTTCCCAAGGCTTTTTTCGGCAGAAAATAGGCTTACTGCCAGCAGGCAGTCTTTTTTCCCAAGGCTTTTTTCGGCAGAAAAAAGGCTTACTGCCAGCAGGCAGTCT
>JAPLVT010000129.1 GCA_026396975.1 Candidatus Iainarchaeum sp. | reverse complement strand
CTCGTCGATTATTATGCGCGTTTCCGCAAGCTCTATCGCCGCCACAGGGCACACAATAAGGCAGCCCGCGCAGTAAAGGCACTTTTGGGGGTCGTTCTTCGCGGGCAAACAGAATCACTTTTTTGGACAAAAATGCGCTTTCTAAAATATAGCAAACAGCTTTTATTTTTGAACTTTTTATTGCTGTTTGCCATACGTGAAATGCAATTTATTGTTCAAATATCCAAGCATTTCACTATAGTCTCTCCTTTATCACCCGAAGAAGCCGCCCACAACCACGCCGCTTGCAATAACGCTTGCGAGGAAGACTGCCACCGCGATGGGCAGTGATTTCGCGAGGTTGACAGCGAACAGCAGCTTGTTGTCCTCCTCGATTTTTGTCGTGAAGAAAACGATTATCACGACAAGCTCGATTATGTATATGCCCACTATTAGCAGGAATTCCAGCGGCGTTACCATGCTCTGCAGCGATTCTATGTTCAGGTCGCCGAATCCGCCGCTTGTAATTGATGAAACATTGAATGGCATGGCGCCGACGCTGCCCGCGGAACTAAGCGCTTCAAGCGTCTGGTTCATGTTGCTGTTGTAGATTGTGGTGAGCGTCAGCATTACGACCTTCTGCAGCGCCGTCGTGATGCCGAGCACTACGGGTGCTATGAAAACCGCCATTGTCCTCATCATTCCGGTTGTGTCGCTTACCAGGACCTTCAGCGTCTGGTTGACTTTCTCGCTGTTTGACAGCTGGAGCGAGAGGCTGATGAGGGTGCGCGCGGCGACGTTCACCCCGAGTTGCACGCTGTCGACCATTATGCGCATTCCCGTCCAGATGCTTTTGCTCGGAATGTTGCGCATGCTGCCGTAGTTCTCGTCGAACACCGCGGTTTCGAGCGGCATCCCAAGCAGTTCGATGTTCTCAACTGTTTTTCCAAAAAGACTCCTGCTTATCTCAAAGTCCGGCAAAAAGTTTTTCGCGTGCTTCAGCGCTTCTTCCACAGGCCTGTTTTCCCCGAGCCGCGACGCGAGGATGTAAAGGCTGTCCTTGAACTCGCTTTCCATCTGCATCACTTTCAGCTGCTCCCTGCGCTTGTAGATATAAAGGTAGTACACGAAAACCGAGGCGCCGGCGGTTACTGTGAAGAGCAGCCCGAAGACAAGAAGGTATGGCGTTACATCGTTTTCGGCTTTCGTGAAAAAAGCGAGCCTGTCGTTCGCGAGTATTCTCGCGGCCTCGGTTCCGCCGAATTTTGCCGACAGCTGCTGGAAGTAAGGGCCGTCGTCCTCAAACCAGTTTGCGGGCTTCCCTTCCTTTCCAAGCACTGCGGCAAGGCTTTTGTCCGACTGCAGCAGCTGCGGTCCTTTCTCGCCCACCATGAAGGACGGCGGCAGCCCTTGGGCTGAAAGGAAAACGCTCCCCATAATTCCGGCAACCGCTATCAGCACGACCAGCAGCCGCAGGTCGATGGTGGTTTTTCCCAGCACTGCGGTGTATTTCCTCGGCAGCCCGGGATAGTTGTCGGGTATTACCGGAACATCCTGTGTCGGCGGCCTCTTGCTTATCACGTCGCGCGCGAAAAGGAATGTTACCAGCGGGATAATGATGTTGTAAATCGCTATGAGCATCACCGGAGTCGCCATCGCCTGCCCCGAAAAAGCGCTCCCCACCGGCAGCACGATTATGAGTATCAGCGGCAGCAGCACTCCCAGGTAAAAAAGCAGAACGCTCGGCTGCGAAAGGTCCCTCGCGTACTGCTCCATCTTGTTTTTTATGCTCTCAAGGATGCTGACCATTGTGCTGTCAAGCAGCAGGTAGCGCTTTGATTCCGTGTTCTCCAGGACGCTAGCCCTTATTTTCATCAGCGCCTGCTTGAACTCGCCGCTGTACCTGCCCCACCTGTACGCTAGTGCGTCGAGAGCCTCGCTCAGCGTGTTGTACACCCCGAGCTGGACATCCCAAATAAGCCTCTTGAAGTCCTCGGCTATTTTTCCCCTGCCGTGCTCGGCGCTGAACTCAACGGCTTTCTCAAGGTTCGGCACGAGCTTCATGGACATTATCATGTATCCAATGATTTCCGGAACGTAAGTGAGCGCCCGGGTTTTTTCGCCGTTTGCGACGCTGATCGGGTATTTCTGGAAAAAATTGAGCGCCACGAACCCGATTAGCACAAAGGGCAAAAGCGTGTAAACAGGCACCAGCTCAGGGGCGCCCGCAAAAGAAGTGATAATGCTGTTCAGCGGCGTAAGGTAAACAAGCGCAACCGCCACAATGCCTATTATGACAGCGAGCAGCAGCAGGAATTTGCTTGCTGCCGCGAGCTCTTCGGGCTGCAGGTCCCAGCCCAAAAAAAGAACTGCTTCCCCTGTTTCCTTGCTGAATTTTGCCTTTGCCCCGGCAAGGGAAGGGAAGCTTTTATGCATGCTTTTGCAGAGCGAAACAAAGGAAGGAAGGTCCCTTTTCTTGAGTTTCGTTTCGCCTCCCTCGCCGGAGACGCCAAGCAGCTTGATGCCCTTGTACAGCTGCCCGGGCGTAGAGGCAATAGGAGAAAAGCCCGCTTTTCGGGGCTGCCCGCCAGCGGTTTTTTTTTCAGCCAACAAAAACACCTTTTTTTGCGCCTCGCTTGTGATCCGCCGCCGGGATTTTTTTTGCCCGCAGGCTTTTATTATTTTTTCCACGCACAATTTTTTTTTGTTCTTTTCGCGCGCCTCACTTGCTTTTTCCCATTACATTCGGCAGGAAAGTGTTCTTTGCCCAGTACTTCCACTTGCCCAGGAGTTCAGCGTAATCCGTCTTGCCGCCCTGCTTCAGCTGCTGCTCTTTCTTCATCTGCTGCCTGTTTTTCGCCTCATTGCAGGTCTCGGCTTCCAATTGCACTGGGTGCTTCGCCTGCCTGCTCATGT
>JAPLVT010000163.1 GCA_026396975.1 Candidatus Iainarchaeum sp. | reverse complement strand
GGTTCGCTTGGCAGGGCCAAGTAGTTTTTGCAGAAATCGTTAATTAGGCCCGCGTTTTGCTCGCCTATTGAATTAGGCAACTTTGCAATGTATTTTTTTACTTTGTTTGGAAGGTCCGTCATAATACCACCTGTTCCCCTTGCCATATATAAGCAACGGGGATACGAACCGTTCCTTCTTCATGCCCCGACTGGGATTCGAACCCAGGTGTCTGCCGTGAGAGGGCAGTGTCCTAACAGCAATTCTACGCCAAGCGGCGTAGAATTTTAACCGGGCTAGACTATCGGGGCGTTACAAAATTTCCTAAATCTTAGTTCGTGCTTTGGGTTGCTAAAACCAATCTCCTTGTAGTACCTTAATACCTCTTTGGAACTACCTATAGAACAGCTTTGAGAATCGCTGTCTTTCCTCGATACCCATTTAGATACTCTATAACCTAATATTTTTAATGCTTTAGTGAAACTTACTCTGATTCCAGGCGAAACGCTGGAAAACCAAATCGTGGGGGTTTTATGTTTTTTCGTCTTAGGGTAAACGCAACCGTCAGTATCAATTAAGCCTCTTATGCAGGCCCTCAAATATTCTTCCTTTTCAAAAACCCAGGGGGGTATTGATGCCCCGTTGTTCTTCTTATTGCCTGTTTTCAAACCAAAATACCTCAGCGTGTGGGCTAAGTTTTTACTTTGCTTTGATAAAACCACAACCTCCTTGCCCATTTTAGTGCATATGCTTGGCTCAATGCCGAACAAGTTTTTGAATAATGAAAAAACTTTGCCGCACATATAATCGTATTCGTCTATTTTATGCCCAAAAACTCTTATTTGGTAGATGCTTCTCTTAGGAATCGTATACAGGCTGCCGTCACCAAGCATAATGCCAATAAACTCAGCAAGGCCCTCGTTCGGTGTCGATAACAACAGCATTGGCTTCTTTGGCTTGTGGGCGGCCAGTTTTCCGCCTTTTGCGCGCCCCCAGTTTTTGTCCAAAACGCAAACTATGTCCTTATCATAATTCTTGTTTGCAATGCTGCATAAATGCAGGTATACCCCTGCGTTCAGCGTGTTCGCTTCTTTTATCAATTCATTTTTTAAATATCCTTCACATACCCCTACTGCTTTAGCCAGCTCCCGCCAATTAGATTGTCGTGCATTTTTTGCTTCCCCTATAAGCTTTCTCTGCTTTCCTTTAGCAAGCTTAATTCTTTTAGTCGAATCCATAAAGAACACTGATTGCAGTGCCTTAAAGGTAGTTTCTCAGGAGTGCGCTTCCGCTAATCTTAAAAATGATAGACTAGTTTTGTATTACCGTGATGAACAGGCTGAGAGCAGAGCCGCCCGCGGAGGGCGGCTATGATGAAGATAATGAGTGCTGAAACTTTTTAATCTGCCTGCTGTTTTTCTTGGCCCAGCTGCAGGCTGACGGCGTTCGAGTTTGCAGAGCCGATTGTTATTTGGTTCATTTCCCTTGTTTCCCTGCACAGTCTTGCTTTTGCCGAAACGCTTTGCCCTGCTTTCAGCAATTCCACTTTGCAGTTTTTGCAGGCGATCACCTTCACTTCTTTTCCGAATTTTACGAAAACCTTTTCGGCATCGAAGGCGCCCTTGTTTTCAATGGTTATTTCGGTGTCGGCTTCTTGCGGGCACTCCGGTATTGCAATTTGCGCTGCTGGCTTTGCCTCCAACTCGGTTTTCTGCAGCGTTGTAAATGACAATCCGGCGTTGACCGCAGCCTGTTCGGCATTGCCGGCATTCGCAGCGGCATTGCTTAAATCCTCTTGTTTTTCTTTTGCGGGGCTGGCCATTCCCAGAAACCCGGTTGGGCTTATTATCCCAATGGAAAAAGCAAACAGCAGTGCAACAAAAATGAGCAGTGCCCCTATCGTGAACAGGTTGTTTCTGTTCATAACCCACCATTTTTTTATTGTATGCTGAGGACAGCGCTTAATTTTGCTGCTGCAACCTCGAACTGCACTGTGTTGCTTTTTGTCCCTGGAGGAACGCCTGTTGCGGAAACAACAGCGAAAACCGCTTTTTCGCCTGTTTCATTCATGTTCACATAGATGCCCGCTTGCTTTGTTTCGTTCGGCTTGATTTCAGGCATGCCCAGCGTGCTTGTTTCCTGCTGAATCCACTCGTATGGGATGCCCTGCAGGGAGATTGAAATGTTTTTTGCCGGCACTTTGCCGGTATTGGTTATTTTCACGCTGAATTTTATTACTGAATTCAGCGGAATAAAGCCATTATTGCCGGAGCTTGAAACGCTTAACGGCAGGGTTTTTCCTTTCAGGGCGATTGCTGCAATTGCAGTGTCGACGGAATTGCTGCCTTTGCTCGCATCCCGTGCAAAGCCGCCGTCGGAAAGCTGCTGGCTGCGCAAGCAATCCAGCACGCTTGCATATTGCTCGTCCCAAGCGGTAAAAGCAAGCACTGCGAGCGCGGTAGTGTAAGCGTTTGACAGGCAATTGCTCGCGTTCTTTTTTCCGTTCAAAAAATTTATTGCATTGGTTACCTGCAAGTTCTTTGCTTGCCCCACTGCCTTCAAAGCCAAAAGCGCTTCCGCACTGTAATCTTCCTTACTCGAATCTGTTTTGTTGTATCCAAAGCCTCCGTCAGGATTTTGTGCATTCAAAATGAAGGAAACAGGCGTATTGCCGTCTTTTGCCGGCAAACTGTTTCCAGATTGTATGAGTGCTAAAACAGCCCAAGCGCTGCTGTCGATATCGCTGCTGCCCCAACTGCTGAAGCCGCCGTCGCCCTGCTGTTGCGATGCAACATAATCAACTGTTGAAACATTGTTTTTGTCAATGGTATAATCAAAATTAACCATTTTAAAAAAGGAGGTTAAAATGGATGCGTATTATGTTAATAAAAATGCTCAAGCAAATGGCGATCATGAAGTTCATACCGAAACGTGTACTTGGCTACCCGATGTAGAAAATCGATTATTCTTGGGCAATTTTACTAGTTGCTATCCGGCAGTTGCAGAAGCAAAGAAACATTTCATACAAAGCAATGGCTGCTATTTTTGCAGC
>JAPLVT010000054.1 GCA_026396975.1 Candidatus Iainarchaeum sp. | reverse complement strand
TCGGGCACAGTTGCGATGTGTGCAGTTCGGGAACTTTTGCCAGTTCTATTCCTTTCTCTTGGCACTTGTTTTCCAGCCTCTTATACAGCAAATCAAACGACCAGTGGTTATGCGTCATCTGGTTTGCTTTTTTGCCTTTCTGCTTTTTCTCCAGTATTCCTTGGACATCTCCGACAATAACCCTGTCTGGGTTGCTTGCCTCAATTGCCCACGACACAATGTTCTTGAAATAATTGTCCACGAGCAGCCGCCTGCGCTGGAATAGGGCATCAATCTGCTTGGTCGAATAACGCTTGTTCCTCGTCTTTGCAATTTTTTGCAGCCGCCTTATCCTCGCGGTCAGTTGCTTCCATTCTTTTATTGTCGGATTGTGGAACAGGTATGCCTTGCTATTGTCAAACCCAGCGATGCCCCGTTTTATCCCGATGTCGATTGCCAGCACTTTTTTTCCAGAATGCTTGGCTGGTTCTGGCACTTTGACAGATTGGTGCAGGTAAAACTTTTTCTTTACTTTATTGTAATGAATTTCTGCCTGCCTCTGCTTGCCTTTCCATCTCGGTTTTCCTTTGTATTCCAAAATAATGCCTTTGAGTCCCGTTTCTTTTCTCATCTTGAGGGATAGCGGCAGGTGTGCTTTGTCGTTCTTGAAATAATACTGCCCGCTATCAACCCGTAGGGCGCTTGGGATTGTTGTCTTTGTTTTTCGGTTCTTGCAGTATTTTGGCAGCCCGACTTTCTCTTGCGCCTTTGATTTTATCAGCCCAAAAAACCCATTGACTATGAATGAATGTTTTTGCAGCATTGGCAGTGCATAACTCCTTCCCAGCCTTTGATAGTTGTCGCTGTTTTGGATTGCCTGCTGTTGTTTGAAAAACGAGTTTACTTTTTCTTTTTTGATTATAGCCTGCCTGAAGTTATAGTTAGCCATATTCCAGACGCAGGATGATAGTGTCATCATTTCGAGCAGCAGTTTCTTTTGCTCTTTGCTGGCAACCAGTTCTAAAACATTTGTTCTCTGCATAAATAACAGTTCCTTATTGCCTCGCTAACCCGCTCTTAAAGGGTGTGGGATTGCACTCGGCACTTTGTTCACGTCGCGGCACACTGCTGCAGCTGGAACTCGCAGCCCCTCAGGTTGCCGTTCGTGTCCTGCAATTGCGTTGAGCATTCGGCAAAGCGCTCGTCAAGCACGCGCTGCTGGGCAAGGCATGCGGCAAACCGCTGCTGCAAATCGCCGCCCTGCAACTTTTCATAAATGTACATTAGCCCGAGAACGCAAAGGACCACAATGGCAAGAATCGAAAATAGCCTGACCCACTTTCCGCTGCCCTTGCCGTGCCTGCGCCTTGAAAGCCCTTCTTCCTCTTCATCGTCGCGGCGGGACATTTTCTCAATCCTTTTTTATTTTCAGGTTTCCTTTCTTTCTGCTCAGCAGAACTACCCTGCTTGGCTTGCTTTCGTCGGAAAGATGATAGCCGAGGTGCTTATTAATTTTTTCTGCGAAAGCCCTTACTTCCTCGTGCGATGGCATGTTGCCGATATTGAGGCGCTGCCGGCTGTAGCCCACGAACATGTAGCTTTTCACTTCCACGAAGTCCGGCTGGGCTTTTTCAATAAGTGCCGCGAAATCCCCTTCGTTCGACATGTTCAGGCCTTTTACAGCCGTAATGCGGATTGCCTTTCGCGTTTTGAGCAAAGGCAAACGCCCAAGCGTTTTGTTCAGGCGTTTCCAGCTGTCCTTCAAAAGCGGGGCATTGATTTTTTTGTGGACGCTTTCGTTCGGCGATTCGAGTGAAATGTAAAGCTGCGTGGGCAGGGAAATTTTTTCCAGAACCTCGGGATGCATTCCGTTGCTCACCAGAAAGGTTGTGAATTTTCTTTTGTGGAACTCTTCAATCAGCCCGCTGATTTTTGGGTAGAGAGTCGGCTCGCCGCTCAGGGAGATTGCAGCCTGGTTCGGGTTTCGCGCTTCTTCAAGTTTTTTCTCGCCGATTTTTTCTTTGAATTCGCCGTAGCCACTGAGCAGCACGCGCTGCTGCTTTATCGCCTCGTCGATGATCTCCGCTGGCTCGTCGAATTGCTTGGGAAATTTGCTGAGCGTTGTGAGCGGCCTCCAGCAGAACACGCAGTTCTGGTCGCAGAACGAAATCGCAGGAGTCATCTGCAGGCACCTGTGCGATTGGATGCCGTAGAATTGCTGCTTGTAGCAGGGCTTGTTCCTGTAAAGCGCGCTCTTTGTCCAGTGGCAGAGCTTGACAGCGCTGTGGCCGAAGAGCTTGTACTGCTGCCTCCTGAACATTGCGAGCAGCTCGCTGTTGAAGTATTCGCTTGCGTTGTGCATAAGGGAGTGGTGGGGCGGAAAAGTTAAAAAATCGGTTTATGTAGAAGGGCGCGGAACATGGTTTTTTTAAAATTTTTTGGCTTTTTGCGCGCGCTGGAATGCACGCAAAGATTTATAAGGAAGTTTCGCTTTCCTATTACTAAACAAATTTTTGAGAGGGTGAAAAAGGGGTGTACAAGTACACTATTGCAAGGCAGCTTGCGACGAAAAGAATCATTACCAACAGGGGCGACGAGGTAGGGCGCCTGGCGGATTTGCTTGTCAACGAGGTCAGCGGCGAAATAGAGCATTTGATTGTAGAGGTTGACAGGGATAGCAAGTTCATTAAGCGCGTTAACCCAAAGGACAGGGCAGTTCAGATTCCCTACAGCGCCGTTACAGCGGTAAGCGATGTTTTTATTGTCGACGAGAGAGAAATACCGACCGCCTAAAAGTGCAGGCCTTCTGCGGAATCCGGTTGTATTTTTCTCTCGGCTTCTTTTAATTAAGCGGGCTTAGCTTTCGGGCAGCGAAAGCGCTGCTCTCTTGTCCCGCAGGTCAAGTTTTTTCAGAAAAGGAAAGCGAGAACTTAACTTATACATAACCTCTTTTTCTTGCATTTTTTTCGCGCCCAGCTCTTTGAACTCCGTAAGCAGCGCGGATATTTCCTGGTAGTGAATGTAAACCGCTTCGCCTTTGCGCGCGTTTTCATCTAGCCTCTGCTGCAATTCTTTTACCACAAGCTCCTGCGTACACAAACTCTGCACTAAGCCTGCTTTTTTCCTTTCAGCCGCGTTCGCAACCACTGTTTTTTGCGGTGTAGCCGACGATTTTTCGCTATAAAAATTGTCAAGGGCTTCGTTCAGGGAAGAGCAGTGCGTTAGGGCTTTCAGGCCCGGGAGGCCCGGCATGAAGGGCAAAAGCAGCTGCTCACGCCCCCTTTCAGCCAGCACAGGCTGCAGCCTTGCGGTATCTATTGTGTACAGTTCTTTTAGTGCGGCAAAAAGTTTTTCGGCCTCGTTGCCGCTAAGCCCAAGCGCTTTTTTACTTTTTTCTACACCCGCTTTTTCGCATGCTGCTTCAGCAAGGGCTGGCGCGATGTTGAGCGCGGCGATCAGTGCCCGCGCAACATCTGTTTCGCTTGCGGAAAGAATTTTCTGCAATTCCTCCAGGCTCAGCGCAGCCGGGTTTGCTCCCTTGCTTGAAGGGAACTTGTAGGGAGCGCCTTTTTGCAGTTTCCTGCCCTTCCATTCCTCCCTGTGCTGCACCACAAGGATCT
>JAPLVT010000027.1 GCA_026396975.1 Candidatus Iainarchaeum sp. | reverse complement strand
CTCTCTGCAGTGTTTCCTTCAGTTCCGCGATTTCCTTCTTCCACGTGGGTTCCTCCGGCTTTTCTTTGATTTCTTTTTCTTTTAACTTAACGTCAGCTTCAGCCGGCGTTGCGCCTTTTTCATGGGCTTCCCTTATTTGCTTTTTATCAAGGGCTTTCGCGCCCTCGACCGGGGCAAACTTCGGATCGTCGTTTTCCATGCGCACGCCAGCCATGATTAAATTATTTGGACAATGACATAATTCTTTAAACAAAGCATTTAAATTCTTTTCTTTTTCTTTATTATTCTATGCCGGAGGAATCGCCCAGCAGCAGGGTTGCCTTCAAGATTGTCGTGCGGAAGGTGGAAAGGCCTTTTTCGCGCAGTGTAGAGCGCGAGCTGGACTGGATCTGCCAGAGCCTCGGGTTTTTCGAGCCGATTGACAGGGACAAGACTGCTGCGGCTCTTTTCAAGGAAGTCGTGCAGGCGACCGAAAAAGGCAAAGCCCTTAGCAGCACTGCGCTTGCGAAGCGCGTCGGAATGAGCAGGGGCAGCGCGGTCAATCACCTCAACAGGCTGCAGAGGAGCGGTCTTGTGGTAAGGGACGGGCGCCGTTACTTCGCGAGAAGCCGCTCGGTATTCCGCACCATAGAGGAAATCGAGGATGACATTGAGCGCGTTTTCCAGCGGATGAAGGAAACAGCGCGCCAGATTGACAGGGAATTCGGCATTGAAACCGAAGAATAATTCTTTCAGCGCCAGATTGGCTTGGAATTTGGCATTGAACCCGAAGAATAATTCTTCGCTTTTTTTTGCGCTTTTGCGGTTCATCAACAAATTTTTATAGTTGAACGCTGTTTTTTATACCATGAGCCTTTTTCCTTTTTAGGAAAAATCCTCGGAAAATGTGTTTCACATGAGTTTACTCGGAAGGGCGCGGAAAATAAGGCGCGAAACCCTGCGCAAGCAATGGAAAGCAATCGCTTTCATTGCGATAGAATTCGTTGCAATCCTGCTTGTTGTTTTCGAGCTGATGGCTGTCGTTGGGCTTCGTGTGAGCTTCAGCCAGGGGCAGGTTTCGTTTGCCCCCGCAGGCGACCCGATTGATTACGTTCTTCTAGCACTCGGAGTGCTGCTGCTGGCAGCGCTTTATTTCACGGCAAAAAGAAGCATGCCCAACTTGTTCAAAGCCCACAATCAGGCTACTGCGGAAATAAAAAAGGCCGCGCAGGAAAAGCTCAAAAAAGCGAAAAGGGAGCCTCAGGCCGCGGCTCTTCTGCTCATAGAGTTTCTTTTCGTTGTTGTGATAGTGGTTGCAATCCAGGCGTATTTGGACCCGCAGGAGGAGCTCATTCCCTGGAGCACAATCGGCGTCGGCCCGCCCGTTACTACCATTGTAAACGCCGTGATTGGGATTGTTGTTTTCGCATTCTTCTACTGGCTTTACAGCCTGACAAGCGCTTACCGTTCACGCAGATGATATGCTCATTTGCGCAACGGATTTCTTATAACCGCTCCCGAAGGCGAAAAATTGCAGGTTCGCAGGTGATTTTTTTGCTCCATCCTTCATCTATCCGCGAAAGCAAGCCGCACCTGACGCGCAGCATTTCACTTACAGAGGCGGTCATATACGGCCTGGGAATAATCATCGGCGCGGGAGTTTACGCCCTTATCGGGGAAGCCGCGGGAATTGCGGGCAACAGCATGTGGATAAGCTTTGTAATAGCGGCCGTTGTCGCGTCTTTTACCGCGCTGAGCTATTGCGAGCTCAGCAGCCTCCTGCCCAAGAATGCCGCGGAATACCACTATGTCAAGCACGCTTTCAACTCGGAAACGCTCGGCTTTTTGGTGGGCTGGGTCGCGCTCTGCACGCTCCTTATTTCCGCAGCAGCGGTTTCAATCGGCTTCGCGGGTTACTTTTCGTCGCTTTTCGGCACGCCAATAGTGCTTACCGCGCTCTGCCTGCTTATCGCTCTCGCGTTCATAAACTTTTTCGGCATACAGCTCTCGGCGGAAGTCAATGCGGTGCTCACGATTGTGGCCATTGTGGGGCTGCTGATCATCATCGCGATCGGCCTGCCTTTCTTCGGAAGCGTCGACTATTTTTCTTCTGTCAAGCCAATGGTGACATTTGCAGATTTTATGAATCCAATCGCGATTGCGGCAGCCCTGATTTTTTTCGCCTATGTCGGCTTTGAGAACATAGCCCACATGAGCGAGGAAACAGTCCATGCAAGGACTGTCGTGCCGAAGGCGATACAGATTTCCCTCACGATTTCGGCAATTCTTTACATTCTTGTCGCGATAAGCGCGGTCAGCGTTGTCCCGTGGCAGCAGCTTGCGGAAAGCAGCGCGCCATTAGCGCTTGTCGCGGGAACTGTTTTCGGCGGGAATGCGTCGCTGCTTCTTTCGTTCATCGCGCTGTTCGCAACCAGCAGCACCGCCCTTGTCATCATGATCGGCGCGAGCAGGATTCTGGGCGGCATTGCCGCGGACCACGGCCTGCCAAAGTTCATAAGCAGGCTGCACGGAAAAACCCAGACCCCGTATGTCGCAATTGCAATAACAACGGTTGGCGCAATGCTGTGCGTCACGCTCGGCAACCTCAAGGAAATAGTTTTCATAACGGATTTCGGAATTTTCATAATATTCTTTGCCGTGAACTGGAGCACTATCGCAATGCGCTACACAGAGCCCTACGCCAAAAGGGCTTTCAGGCTCAGCGCCAACATCGGCAGGGTGCCTGTTGCTTCTGTTTTCGGCGCCGGGTTCTCACTGTACATGCTCGCGAATGTCAACGCCAAGGCAGTCATGACCGGGCTGCCGATCTTTTGCTTAGGGGTATTGCTATACCTGCTGCTGCACTTCTCCAGAAAAAAGCGGCTTGCGGCTGGTGCGACTAAAAAAGCCAAGCCCGGCGGCAAAAGATGGCAGTACAAAGAATAAGCATAAACTCAAGCCCAGGTTACCTGCACCTGGTCAGTGCGCTGCCGCTGGTTTACCGCGGTATCTTCAAGTTTCATCCGCACGCCGGCCTTGTGCTCTATCAGCCCAAGCCATGCGGGCAGCAAGCCACTGTCAACGCACGCCTCAAAAGGCGGCACAAAGAACTTGCAGCCCCTTGCATCGCACATGCGCTGCAGCATTTCCCGCAGCGCCTTGCTTGCGGCAACTCCGCCCGTAAGCAGCAGCCCGGTTTTTTCCGTGTGCGCAAGCGCCCTTTCGCTTACCTCCGTGACCATCGCGAAAGCGTTGTGCAGCAGCGAGTAAACCAAATCCTCTTTGGGCACCTTTCCAATCTTCTGCTCCGCGGCTGTTTGCAGCCCGGCAAAAGCAAGGTCCATTCCCTTTACAGTGTAAGGCAGCGGAACGTAATTTTTCTTCTCAAAGTAAATTTTGTCAAGCGTTGGCCCTGCGGGAAAGCCCATTCCAAGCGCCCTCCCAAAGCTGTCAAGCAGATTGCCCAGCCCGATGTCAAGGGTTTCGCCGTAAACCCTGTACTTGCCTGCCTCGTAGCCGATTATCTGCGTGTTGGCGCCGCTCACATAAACAACAATCGGGTCGCGCGAGCCGCTCAGCGCTTTCCCTATCTCAATGTGCCCAACGCAGTGGTTCACGCCAAGCAGCGGCTTACCGTATTTTAACGCAAGCACGCGTGCAGTAATTGCTCCTGCTTGTAAAGCAGGTGCGATACCCGGGCCTTGTGAGAAAGAGATTACATCAATATCTTCCAACTTCACGCCAGCTTTTTTTAGCGCACTTTCCAGAATTGGTTTTGCGTATTCCTGGTGGTGCACGGCAAGTTCGCGCGGGATTAAACCCCCTTCCTTAGTTGTAACGCTGTGCCTCTCGTTCGCGAGAATATTGCACTTGCCGTCGCTATCCGAAACAATGGATATTCCAAAAGTGTGGGCTGAACTTTCAATGCCAAGGCAAATCATTTGCATCACTAAAAATTCAAACAATTTTGTTCTGCGGCTTTCCAGCCAAAAATGCCCTTGTATTTTCAATTGTACTTTTGCGTAGGTTCTGCTGCGCTTCTGCAGTCATCCAGCCGTAGTTCGGCGTAAGCAGAATGTTTTTTATTTTTGCCATCTTTTTTCTCAGCCCCGCATCTTCGATGTCCTCAAACCATGCGAATATTTTGCCCTTCTTTGCAGCGCCCATCACTGTGCTTATGTCGCACAATTGGTGCGGCGAGGGATTGAGCAGCACCGCACCGC
>JAPLVT010000001.1 GCA_026396975.1 Candidatus Iainarchaeum sp. | reverse complement strand
TTCTGGTTCTCATAATGGCAGACGTTGACTATCTGGCTGACCTTATAAAAAAGGCGAAAGAGGCGAAAAAAGCAGAGTCTGCGGCTGCTTCCGAAGAAGAAGGGCTTGGCAGCGAACTGGAAAAAAGCCTGCGGGAAATAACGTCCCAAAGCGCAAAAAAGGACACAAAAGCCCAGCCACAGCCTGCAGGGCGGAGCGCCGGAACAGCGCAGGGGCAGCCGGCTATTGCGAGCCAGGGCGCAGCCGCACAGCCGACGGTCACACGCGGCGCAGTCACACAACCAGCGGCTGCGGCAAAGCCTGCTGCAGCGCAGCCAACTGCGGCGGCAAAACCGGTGGCGATACAGCCTGCTGCCGCAGTTGCCGAAGAAAAAGGCGCTCCTGAAGAAATCATCCCAGAAAAAAGCGCGGTAGAGCAGGAGCTGGAGCGCGCAGCCGGAAAAAAACTTATTGATTCATACGGGGAAGTAAAAATATACCAGTTGCCGGACAAGCCGCTGCTTTACTATTATGTTCCGGTTGTCAGGCCCACGAAACAGGAGAAAACAATAATCAGCACGATAAAGGAAGCCGCGACACGGCTCATAACAATCTCGCCTTACAGGATAAGGGACCCCGAGCAAAGGGCCGCGGTTTACAAGCAGCGTATTCTGGAGATACTGCGCAACAGCCCCGAACTGCACATTCCGGAAAGGCTGTTCGAGTCTTACGCGGAAAACGTCGTGCGCGAAATGGTCGGCTACGGCATAATAGACCCGCTTGTGAGAGACGACAAGCTGGAGGAAATAATGATAATAGGCTCCGGCAAGCCGGTGTATTTGTTCCACAGGGAATACGAGATGATGACAAGCAACATAGAGTTCTACAGCGACAAGGAAATCATCGACCTGATAAACAGGATAGCGCGGCAGGTAGGAAGAAGGGTTGATATCAGCATGCCGCTGCTGGACGCAAGGCTGCCCGACGGCAGCAGGGTCAACGCGACGATTCCACCCGCATCTGTCGACGGCTCAACTCTTACAATTAGGAAATTCAGGAAAGACCCTTACAGCATAATCGACATGATAACAATGAATACGCTAAGCGTTGACGTTGCCGCATTTCTCTGGCTATGCGTTGACGGCCTTGGGGCAAAGCCCGCGAACATTCTGATCGCAGGCGGAACAAGCAGCGGAAAAACAACGCTGCTCAACTGCCTTGCATCGTTCGTGCCAGATACCGAAAGAATAATAACAATCGAGGACACAGCGGAACTGAACCTGCCGCTCAAGCACTGGATAAGGCTCGAGGCCCGGCCCCCGGGATTGGAGGGGAAGGGAGAGCTGACGCTCGACATTCTCACAAAAAACAGCCTGAGAATGAGGCCCGACAGGATTATTGTGGGGGAAGTGAGGCACGACGAGGCGTTCACTCTCTTCACTGCGATGAATACGGGGCATGAGGGCTGTATGGGCACAATCCACGCGAACAGCCCGCAGGAAACAATTGTCAGGGTAACAAACCCGCCGATGAACGTTCCTGAAGTGATGTTAAGCGGATTGGACTTTATCCTTATA
>JAPLVT010000157.1 GCA_026396975.1 Candidatus Iainarchaeum sp. | reverse complement strand
CCGCGAAGCCCTTTCCCGTAATCCGCTTCAGCCACAAGCGCGCTTCCAACCACTCCTACTTTTTTCTGGTAATTGCGCGCTGCTTCCAGCGATTTTTCAAGCCAGCCTTTCTCAACCAGCGTGTCGTTGTCAAGGTGGAACAAAAACTTGCCCCTTGCTGCTTCAAACCCCTGGTTTACGCCCGCGCTGTAGCCTAAATTTGTTTTGTTCAGAATCAACTTGTCGATGAGCCCTTTTCCCTTCAGTTCCCTCAGCCCCGTTACATTTTCCTCGTCGCTGCCGTTGTCCACTGCAATCACTTCGACCGGCTTGTAAGCAGTGTTCTTTTTGACGCTTTCAAGGCACTGCCTTGTGAGCGCTATGCCGTTCATGTTAAGCACAATGACTGAAAC
Source organism: Candidatus Iainarchaeum sp. (assembly GCA_026396975.1). Taxonomy (GTDB): domain Archaea; phylum Iainarchaeota; class Iainarchaeia; order Iainarchaeales; genus JAPLVT01. The sequence goes on along the minus strand of JAPLVT010000157.1, from coordinate 1,236 downwards.
AAGTTTTTTCCGCATTTTTTTCATATGTTACCAATGAATTCCCCAATCGCTTTGACAAGCCCGGCTTTGTTCGAGGCGATATTCGGCTTGAAAGCCGCAGCCTTTTTTATCGCTTCTTCGAGCAGGCCGATTTCTTTTACCGCAATCACTTTCCCTTCCGCAGCAAGCGCTTCAGCCAAATCAATCTGGTGGTCGTTGGTGTGCTCGCCGTAGCGCTGAAGCCGCGGCACAACAATGAGCTTTTTGCGCTGCAGCATGCTGCTTATTATCGTGCCAGCGCCGCCGTGGCTTATGACAATGTCTGCTTCGCTGATTTTTTTGCCGTATTCCTCGTCGTTCAGGAATTTTTTGAACCCGAAATTTTTTGGGCTGTAAGTGCAGTTGCCTGCCTGCGCAAACAATTCCAATTCCGTGTTTTTTCCTGCAATCCTGTCCAGCTCTTTCAGCAGCCTGTCGAATTGCTGTGGGTGCGTGCCGACGCTTGCAAAAATTTTTGTTTTTTTCATTCAAAACACGCTTCCTGCAAATTTTGCCTTCGGGAAGAAGCGCAGGTTCTGTTTCCATTGCACAAGGAAGAGGTCTGCGAGCGGGTACATTATTTTGCCGCTCATGCTTGGCGAGCTGATTCTGCAGAATCAGCGGGTTTCTCCGCGGGCATGCCACAAAGAACACTTTTTCCTTTCTGCCGAGGTCTATCGCGTTGAAGCGCCTGTCGCTGACAAAGAAGTGCGGCTTTCCCTTCCACGCTTCCTGCAGCTGCACGAGCTCCGTCAGGTGCCCGCCTGCGCTGCACGCGAGGCAAATCTTTTTTTCTTTGCGAGCCACAATACCACCTTAAAATGAAATTTTTTTTGGAGCGAATGAGCCATGATGCCGATGTTCCAAATGTAATGCTTTTACCAGAAGAGGTTGAAATAGCTCAGCGAGAAAACAACAGCGCTCACAGCCACCTGCGCCAGCAGCAGTATTGAGACAACCTGCTTCTCCGTGAATTTTCCCGCGCGCATTATCAGATGGGTCAGCGAGGCTGCTTTTCCAGGCGGCGCCCTCAAAGTGCCGTCGCTCTGCGGAACACCGAAGCCCTGCCTCTGCATCCTAAACCTTCCCTTCAGGAAAAGTTCTATGAAATAAAGGAACATTAGCAAAACGCCTATTTTTTCCATGTTGCCGATTATCACGATTGTGGCTATTCCCGCTCCGATCATTAGCGTGAGGCTGTCGCCGCCGAAGATGCGC
>JAPLVT010000032.1 GCA_026396975.1 Candidatus Iainarchaeum sp. | reverse complement strand
GCTGTTGCCTTTGTTTTCCTGCCCTGCTTTAATTCACCAAACAGCTTCCATGTTAGGAGCAGCACTGGCAATGACCTGCTTTCCCAGCCTACCGCGAAAACATTGACGTCGCAGCCTGATTCATGCAGCGCCCTGCTCAGCGGGGCAATCGAAAAAAAAGCTTTTTTGTTTGTCATTGGCAGGACAACTAAGCATGTTTTGCCTTTGCCTGCTTTGCCCTTGAGGGCTCTTTTGTAGTATGCAACGGCAGAGTTGAATCGCACTAGATTGTATTTCATCGGCACACCTGTTGAATGAATTAATTGGTTAAAGAGTTAAAAATCAATCAGAAAACCGCGGGCTATTTCCTTTTCAGCATCGGCAGGCCTGTCACCTTGTTTTCCACTACCTCAAAGCCGGGCGGCAGGTCTATTGTGCCCTCGCTGCTTTTGCTGAAGAAGAAAAGCTTGCCCCGCTGGTGCAGGTAGTACTTGTTTCCCTTGCTGTTGGTGTGCTCAAAAGCCATTGCAAGCCACCCTCTTCGCCCTGCTTGTGGGTAGTACTAATTATTCCATGTTATTAAATTTTTTGTTTGTAAATATATAATGGAAAAAAGCGTTTTGTTGCAGCGTTTCACAGGGTTCTGCAAAAACCTTAACAGCACGGACAGGATTGCGCTGATTTACCACGGCGATGCCGACGGCTTCTCAAGCGGGTTGATTGCAGCAAAGGCGGTTGAAAGCATAACCGGCAAAAAGCCGGTTGTTGTTTGCCATTTCGAGTACGGCGACAGGGCACAGGGGCGCAAGATTGTTTCCTTGATGCGGAAGAAAAAAGTAAACAAGGTGCTTATCATGGATATCGGCATCGACAGCGCGCCCCACAGCATGGCTGAAAAGTTCTGCTTTGAGCAATGCCTAGTGATAGACCACCACCAAATGTGCAGGGACCTTAACAGCGAGAAAATGGTTTTCTTGAAAGCAGAGTTCTTCACAGACAAAGACCCGTCCTCTTACGTCACAAGCAAGTTCGCCTTCGACCTGTTTAACGAAGTTACCGATGTGGGCGGCCTCGATTGGCTTGTCTGCATCGGCATCATCGGAGACATGAACCTGCGGAACTGGCAGGAATTTATCCAAAAGACGATAGAGAAAAGGAATGTTTCGCTCACTTGGCTTTACAGGTTCGTGGAACTTATTGCGGGTGTAGAGGTAATGGCTGAGGACAAGATAGAGCAATTGTTCTGGCAGTTTTACAACGCGAAAGACCCGAGCGATGTCCTGGAAAGCGGCTTCAAAAAATACTTGGAGCAATTCAGGGAAGAGAAGGAAGAGCTTGTAAGGGCGTTTGACGGGAAAGCGGAGCCATTCCCGGAACTCGAATTGTTTTTCTACGATATCAAGGCAAAGCACGAGAACATCAAAAGCTATGTTGTAAACGAAATCAGCGAAATGCACCCCAACAGCACTGTCATCCTGCTGCAGTATTTGGGCGGGGGAAGAGTGCGCTTCAGCGCGAGGAGGCAGGACTTCAAGGTTAGGATGAACGATTTGCTGGTGGAAGCAACAAAAGGCATTCCCGAAGCAACGGCCGGCGGCCACGTGCCTGCCGCTGCCGGCAGCGTTCCAAAGCAGTTTGCGGGCCAGTTCAAGAAAAACGTGATAAAAATCCTTGGTGAGAAATATGGAGTGCAAAAAAGCCGCGAATGAAAAACAATGCCCTTGCCCTGAAACAAGCTGCAAAAGGCACGGCGTCTGCTGCGAGTGCGTGCGCTACCACAGGAACAGCGGCGACCGCCCCGCGTGCCTGAGATAAAAAAAGAAGCGATCCGGCAGCATTGGAATAAGCAAGCTGGAAGACGCTTGTGCCAATTACCCCTGATTGAAGTTGGGGGCATGAGCTGGGTTAGTTTTGTTTAAACCAGTGGATAAGAAAAAGGCAACTCCTTTTTCGCCGCGCGGTTTTATTGCACACCCAGCGGCGGCTGCTCTTGGCATTGCCTGAAAAGTATTACTGCGCCTTTTTGGATTATCTCATTTTCGAGCCCTTTAACGCAAATGCCGATTGTCATTCCCTGCTTGGCTATTCCGGCGTCGCCGTACTTGCTGTTCAATTCCGTGACTTCAAATGTCTTGCCGTTGACTTCCCCGAACATTTTTTCCGCCACAATGCCGCTAGTGATGTTCGCCACGATGTAGGGCTCGTTGTGCTTGTAGAAGAAGCAGCTTTTCAAAACCTCAACCTTGTTCTCGATGCTCGGGTCGATTTTGATGCAGTCGCTCGGCCTTGTAACCTGTATTTGCGGCAGCACACTGAAACAGTTTCTCTTGTCGCCGAAAGTTAGCGAAACCAGACTCATGTTGGATCCCCCGGATTACCGCAATTTTTCACTGTAAAGGTAAAGGCATTAATAGAACACTCAAGGTTGTTTAAAATTCTAAAGAGTGGAAAAAGTGAACCAAAACTTTGCGCAGAATTAACATTGCAAACAAAAAGGTTGTTTTTCCGAACAAAATCGCATAAAAACAGGCAAACAGCGGTTTTGCTGCCCTGCGGGAAAAACAGCGATTAACAGGCAAAGGGCAGACTAGCGAAGGGCAAAAATTTGCCGGGCTCAGCTGCGCTTATAGTAAAGGGCAATAATACTCGTAAAATTAATTGTCCTTTGTAGATAGCAAACGACAATAAAATTTACCATAATTAATGTCGTTCGCTATTAGAACAAAAGGCCTGAAATAAAATTAGGTTTTTTACTGCGCTTCCAGGAGGACTGCCTGAACAGTGCCGCTCTGGCCGGGCCTGCTTGTTACGCGCGCCAACTGCTCTTTGCCGTCAAGCTTTACCTTGATTGTGCAGCCCTTTGTGATAATGTTTCTCCTTGTGTAAAGCCTGTTCGCCTTGTTCTCTTTTACAGTAAGTATTTCGGCTTTGAGGGTTTTCTTGCTTGCGGGAACAGTGACAGCGGCAAATTTTGCGCTCCTTTGCTTCACCTTTACGACATGCCCCCTGGCGCGCTTGCTTGACCTTTTGTCCTCGGCGCCCATTTTTGGCTCAGTAAAGTGGCCGCCCTTGGCTGACAAGAGCTTGCCCCTGCGCCGAACACTTGTCCTGATTCCGCCGCTGGACTTTCTCCTTCCTTCCCCTTGCCACTGTGTCATATGGTGTTTCCCTCAAAATGCAAAAAAACCGGGCTTTAAAGCCAATAAATAATGGAAATGCAAGGGTTAAAAATGCTTCTTTTCTGCGCAATTACAGCTCCCGCGTCTTTCTTCAACCTTCCACATATTTTGACTCAAACACACTCTTTATAGCTTTCGCTTTTTTCTTTCCGAGCTTGTCGACCTCTTGCAGTTCCTTCTCGCCCGCGCCCACGAGCGCCTTGACGCTGCCGAAATGAAGCAGCAGGCTGCGCGCTGTCTGAGGCCCGACCATGGGCAACGATTCAACAATGAAACGCTGCTGTTCCGCAATAGTAAGCCCTTTTCTGCCAAGGCGCAACCTGACATCAGTGCCCTTGCCGAGCTGCTCCCTTTTTGCGATAACATAAATGAACTGGGCGCTCTCCCTCGGCGACGCCGTGAAAAGGACAGGAACCCTGTAATTCAATGCGATTGAAGTGAGCATTCCGACTATCGCGTTCCTGTGGATGTTCCTGCTGTTGAACAAATCATCCAGGCTCCCTTCGAGCAGCACAAGCGGCCTCTCGTAGCTTTCTGCCATGTTCACAAGCTGCTGCCCCAAGCGCCCATCCACAATGCTGCTCAAGAAATCCTGCACTGTCTTGCGCTCGACAGCAATGTCCTTGCCGGGAATGTAATCTCCCACGCCAAGCTGCCTCACAATAACCTCGCAGCCCATTTCCCTCAGCAATTCCAAAACAGTGCTGCTTTCTTCGCGGGCATCAGCGTAAACCACAATGCGCTCGAGGTTCTCTGTTTTAGCAAAGCTGAACAAGGTCGTCTGCCCGCCGCTTTCCCCGCTGCCGCCTGCCTCTTCTTCGGCTTCCTCAATGCCTTTTTCGCGCTCGGCTTCAGGGGCTTCTGCCCCGCCGCTCTCTTTTGCTTCACGGGCAGACCCCAAGTCACTGCTTTTTGCTTCTTCCGAACCATCGGCAATTTTCTCCTTTTTGCCAAGTTCTGCCTGCCCGAACAGGCCCTTGTTCTGCATTCTCCTGAGCGTGCTGTGCATTTTCTTTTCCTTGCGAACGCTGCTCCAGTAGAACGCCTCGTCGCGAGTGCCCTTCGCCATAAGTATTACTGCCCTGCCTGCCTTGAACCTGCCAGTCCTGCCCCTCCTTTGGATGAAGCGGATTTCGCTCGGCACAGGCTCGTAAAACACCACCAAATCCACAAGAGGAATGTCAAGCCCTTCTTCCGCAACACTGCTTGCCACAATAGTGTTGATTTCGCCGCTGCGCAGCGCCACTATTTTTTCCGCCTGCTCTTTCTGGCTCATTCCGGCATCCTTTCCTTTTGTCGCCTGCCCCACGAACCGCTCCGCCCTGATGCCCGGAATCCTGCCAAGCTCTTCCGCGATCTGCCTGATGCTGTCCCTGTAATGGTTGAAAACAATCGCCCTGCTTTCGGGAAACAATTCGAACTGCTGGCGCAGCGTATCGACAAGAACCGCGAGCTTCGGGTGCTTTTCGCCTTTCTCGCGCAGCTCGCGCGTGAGCGCGATAGCACGCTTTATTTCCTCGCTCGCAAGCATTTGCTTCAGCGCCCTGCTTGAATCGCTTTTGCCGGCTTTCTCCAGAGTGCGCTCGAAATAATCGTGCAGCGGCGATATGCCCTGTGTTTCAAGGAGCAGGTGCGCGTGGCTTGCTTTCAGCAGCGCGGCAATCGCTGTTGCAGCCGCGAAAAGCGACGGCTGCGTTCCGTGGCTGCGCTTTATTCTCATGCTGACCTGCTGCTGCATTTCAAGCAGGCGCTTCTTGTTGAAGGAGCCGAATGTCTTTGACCTGCTCAGGCCGAACTTGTAGAGGATGTCAATCTGCTTCTGCATGAAGCGTTCGAGCATGAGCTTTATTTCCCTGAATTTTTCCGGCAGCTCCACAACGCGCCATTCGACCTTTATTTCGTGCGCAAATTGCTGCACGTCGGCATCCCGCAGCGATTTTATCTCAATGTTCTTCGTGAAAAGGTTGCTGCATACCTCCTTGATGTGCTCTTCCCTGCCGCCCGGAGAGGCAGTAAGCCCGAGAATGAAGGCGCGCGGGTTTTTTTGGACGTATTTTTTTGCGATGTAAACATAGGCATAATCCCCCACAGCCCGGTGGGCTTCGTCGAAAATCAGCAGGGAAACGTTTTCAAGAGAAATTTTGCCGTTGCGCAGGTCGTTTCCGATTGTCTGGGGCGTCGCCGCAATGATGCGCGCCTGCTCCCACTGCGCCGCGCGCTTCTTGCTGCTGACACTGCCCGTGAGAAGTATTATTTGCTCTTCTGGAATCGCTAGGAACTTTTGCATTGAGAGTTGGTGCTGCTGGCAAAGAGGCTTTGTCGGCGCGAGAAAAAGCACCTTGCTTTCAGGGGTTTTCTCCAGCACTTGCGCGGCAACAATAACCGCGACAATTGTTTTTCCGAGCGCTGTGGGCGCGACAACAAGGCTGTTGCCGCCTTGCATTGCGCGCTGCGCGATGCCGAGCTGGTAGGGCCGCGCTTCGACTGTGCGCGGTTTCACGAGCGGGTGCTCGAAGAAAAGCGTTTGCGCTTTGGAATCAGGGGTTGAAGCGCTGCCCCTGTTTTTGCGCGCTTCCGGCTCAGCCTGCTCTTTGTCCGGCATAGGTAAATAGAAATTGCCGCGATTGTTTTTAAAGTATTTTATAGTGCACTTCCGCTGTTTTTGGGCTAAAAAACGCTTTTTTTGGCTGAAAAGGGGGTTAAATTTAAATATTTTTTTGGAAAAGACCTTTATATCAGCCTTTTTGAAAAAGGCTGGCGAAAAATAGCATTAATATGCAAGGCTTGTTGCCATCTTTGGAGGTTTTTTTGATGAGTGAATTGCCACTGGCAGCCGTTGACCGCATTATCAGGAAAGCCGGCGGCGGCAGAGTTAGCGAGGACGCTGCGGCAGCGCTGAGCGAAGTTCTGGAAGAAAAAGGCATTAAAATCGCCCTGCAGGCTGCGGAATTCTCAAAGCACGCGAAGCGCAAGACAATTACCGCAGAAGACATAAGGCTCGCGGTAAAAGCGATGCCGTGAGAACTGATTAGGGCACTGCACTAGCCCATCATCATACGGCGACCGACGAAAAATGCCGCGTGTTTTTAAACTAATTAATGCCGCCTTTGATCCGGGCGGATTGTTTTGCAGCTGCATAAAAAGCGCGTCCTTTTTACAGAGCATGCTTTCAAGAGAAGCATTGAGTGGGGCTTTCCAAGACGCAGAATAAAAGATGCGTTGAAGCAAGGGTTTGTATTCCCGAACAAGGAACCACCCAAAAAACAGTGCATTTATAAATTGCAAAACCAGTACTTTACTATAGTATTTTGCGAGTACGCTGAAGTTGCTGTTATAATAACAATTTATCACTCAGGCCCCTTGGAAATCAGAAAAGCTGAAGGTGAATGCCGAATATGAATTGCCCGAAATGCAATTTAAAAATGCAAAAAGTCAGGGAAAACCAGGTCTTTAGCGGCAATATTGTTGTCGAGGCAGTGCCTGCGCTCAAATGCCCCGGCTGCGGCGAAAAGTTTTTCGGCGAGAAAGCGTACGATTCAACGCTGAAAAAAGTCCAGGAAGTCAAAGGCAAAATTCCGCTGCAGACGCTGGCGAAAATAAAGGCGCTATTTGTGTAAGAGCAGCACCAAAGCCAATGCCAGAACAGAAAAGAAAAGCCGCGTTGTGATCAGTATAATAGCATAAAGTGCATAAATAAGTTTACTTAGCCAGGTTTGCGATTATAAAAGTTGAAGCGTTAGGCGGCAATTATTTTATTGCTTCCCAGAGCACTTGTTCTTTCGGCTTTACAACAATGCCTTCGCTTGTTATTTCGAAGGGATGCACGTTTTTGTCGTGGGCTGTTCCCCTCATTTTTCTGACGAAGACAGAGCGGTTCGGCGGAGTGAAGTAAAGCGCGATAATGCCGTCCGCGACAAACTCTTCAACGCCGAAGGCGCTGAACTCTGTTTTAGCGCTTTTTGTTTCGGCTGTGAGAATAGTGGTGCAATCGAGGTCTTTTAGCCCGTCCGTGAACTTGAAAAGAAGCCCTCTTACGGCAGCCCTGTCGCCTATGAGCGAGGCGAAAGAAGTTGTGCTGTCAACCACAAGGCGCTTTATTTTCATTTCGCGCACAAGCCCGTTGATGGTGTCAAGCTCCTCGTCGATAAGGTCTGCGAAATTCTGCTTGCTGCTCAGCTTAAGCCTGTAAATGTTCAGCATGTGCTGTTCCTGCAGCCTGTTGATGTTCCAGCCGAAACTCTCCATATTCCAGACAATGTCCTTTGGATTGCTTTCAATAGTGACAAAAAGGCTCGGCTCGCTGTAAAGCAAAGCGCCGTTGTACGCGAACTGCATGCTGAAAATTGTCTTGCACGTTCCGGTGCCGCCGCTTACAAGAACGCTGCTGCCTCTGGGAATGCCGCCCTGAA
>JAPLVT010000043.1 GCA_026396975.1 Candidatus Iainarchaeum sp. | reverse complement strand
AGCTCTTTCCCTGGCTGTCAAGCGACCTGTCAATTATTATTGTAGTGCAGCAGTGCTCCCAATCCGCCTTGTCTTCATAGGGGGCATCTGCTTTTGCAGGGTTAGTGCAAACTGGGTTGTAGGGGTCACTCTCATCACAAATGTTGTCCGTGCAGGGGTTGTCATCAAATTGAGTTGTTGAACCGAAAGCGCTTACATCAATCGGGTCCTTGCAGTCTTGTTCCTGGGTCGCCTGGGTGCAGGGGGTGATTGTTATTGTTGTGCCAGTACCGCCGGTGCAAGCGCCAGTGCAGCCATTGAAGGCGATGGAAAAAGTCCTGGAGTCGCCCGGCTCTAAAACCTCACCGTTTACTACTGTGCGGTCTATGGCTGTTATTGTGACGTCATTTTGGAACACGCTGCCGGAAGAGCAACCGCTGTAGATGTTATACCAAAAATCATATGTGCCTGCTGTGCTGCTTACCCCGGAAACTGTTTCCGGCAGAGACGCACCACTGTTACAAATCGGCCAGCTGTCGCCACCCCAACCAAGGCCGTCCCAGCTGCCACTATAGTAGTACATTACATAACCGTCGGGTGTTCTGGTATACAAATCGAAGTCCATCGAACCGCCCCAATTAAGAGTTGCGTCGATGCGGAATTGGAGCGCACTGGCTGGGATAAATAACGTAAGAAAAAGAATTGCAATCAATAAGCCGCGCCTCATTTTTACACCTTCTTTCCCCCGCTTTTTTCCAGCGCATCCGCAACCTGCTCGACGCAATCGGATAATTCATTTGGATAAGGGCGCGAGGGAACTATGTAAAGGCATTCCGCGGTATTCTTGTCCGCAACCGCTTTTGCAGTGCACGCGTCAACAGTGGCGCAAGGCGCTCCAGCTTTGATTCTTGTAACAGGATTGGGTGGGGATAGTGGTGTCTGCATGTCATGGCCTGGCGTGGGCTCATTTTGGTCGAACACCGATTGCCCTGCGCCTGCGGGCGGCACCCCGTCTTGAGCCGGCAGGTTGTTTGGCTGCTGTGCAGGCGGAACTGCGGGGGTTAAGTAAAGCGCAATGACTGCAATTGCCGCGACCGCAATTATAGCCACACCAATCTTTATCGGGCCGTATTCGCCAAGTAATTGCATGTGCTCACTTAAAATAAAGTAATTTTTCAGGTTATTATTATTTGCGTTGGCGGGGCTTTCTTTTTTATTCGAGCATGAAAACAAACAGTTCGCCGCTCTGCTGGTCGAACCTTGCCCTTGCCCTGTCGCCGGCAACCATCGACCGGTATTGCCCCCTTGCTGTTCTCTGGTCAAGCGAGAACGAAAAGTCGCCGAGGGCATACTCGAGGTTGTCAAGCAGCTGCTGGTTGTGGGCGAATTGTTTCCTGAACTCTTTTATTATGAGGGCATCGCTGATCATTTCCATGAGCAGCATTTTCGGCCTTGTGATAAGTGGTTTCGGCGCGGTAAGCTTTGCCTTTTCGAAACGCAGGTCAAGCGCGTGTATCTCTTCCGCCGCGAGCATCTGGGCGATGCCGTTTTCGCTTGCGGTTATCTCCTCGCCGCCCCTGCCGAAAACCTTTAACGCGAAGCGCCTGCCTTCGAGCTCAAACTCGTAAACATCGCCGTGCGAACCGTGGCCGATTTTCTTAAGGTGATGGATGTTCTCGTCAATGAAAACCCGCCTCAGCGCTGGCCTGTGGCGCTTCCAAAGCTCTCTGCCTTCGCGCGTTGCCGCAAACTTGAACTCCCTGACTTCTTTTGTGTGCGGGTTTACTGTTTTGACTTTCCTTACTTTTATCGGTTTTCTGGGGGTCATGCACATATATGGCGTTTATTTAATTCCTTCCGTCGGAGACTGGCGGGCGTGCTATGGGGGCGTCTGGCAAGTTTTAAATAGTTTTTGCCTGGAAAAATAGTCTACTGAAACAAAAGCGATTCCCTGCTTTTTGATTCAAGCGGTTTTTTATGAAAGACGGAAGCATTGTGGCAATAAGTTATACCGGCAAAATCGTTGCCACGGGCGAGATGTTCGAGTCGACTGTGGAAAAGAAAGCGATTGAAGGCGGCATCTTCAGCCCGAAGCAAAAATACCTTCCCATGATTGTTGTTGCGGGCGAGGGAGACGTTTTGCCGGGCCTGGAAAAAGCGCTGCTGGAAATGAAACTCGGCGAAGAGCGCAAAATTCTTGTAAAGCCAGCCGGAGGCTGGGGCGAGAGGAGCCCTGACAATATTGCGGTTGTTCCATTGCAGCAGTTCAAGGAACACAAAATAGCGCCAGTACCGGGGCTTGTTTTGGAAGTGAACGGCAGGCAGGGCAGGGTGCAGAGCGTGAGCGGCGGAAGAGTGCGCGTTGACTTCAACCACCCGCTTGCGGGAAAAGAACTGGAGTACGAGCTGAAAATAGAGAGTGAAATAAGCGAGCCCAAAGAGCAGGTAAGGGCTTTGTACGAAAAATATTTTTTCATGGTTCCGGAGGCGGAAAAAAAGCTGAAAATAGAGCAGGGGCGGGTTGAAGTAACCTTGAGCCCGAGATACAGCGCCAACATTGTGCCGTTAAAGCAATTGTTCAGCAGCATTGTGACAAAGCATGTGAAGGGATTTGAGAAGGTTTCTTTTGTAGAGGAATTCAAAAAGGAAAAAGAAGGCGGAAAAAAGGAAGATTCCGCGGCTGCAGGTGAAGCGGCAAAACACGCGGAAAAGAGCGAAGGCAAAAAGCAGGGTGCCGCGGAAACAACTGCAAGGCAGGGTGTGGAAAAGCCGGGGGAAAGCCGCAAAACAGCGGAAAAACCAGCAGAAAAAAGCAGGGCAAAAAGCAGCGGCACTTAAAACAGCGGAAAAACCCGTAAAGAAAGGGCACGCGTAAAATGGTGTTTGGGCGGGCGGGCAACCTTTTTAAACATTTGCTTGCAGAAATCCGTTCGAAACTCAAACTCATTTTCTTTTGTTTTTTCGGGGTTATTGTATGGAAGTGCAAAAGTTAAAGACAGGCACTACTACTGTCGGTGTTGTCGCAAAAGAAGCAGTTGTGCTCGCGGCTGACATGAGGGCAAGCATGGGGCACCTGGCTTACGATGAGGAAAGCCAGAAACTCTACAAAATCACGGACGAAATCGCGCTGACAAACGCGGGAGTTGTTGGAGACAGCCTGGCGCTGATAAGGTTTTTGAGGAGCCAGGCGCAGTTGTACGAGATTGAAAGGGAGACAAAAATAACGCCGAATGCGCTTGCAGCCCTTCTTTCCAACATCCTTAACACGAGCAGGTTTTACCCTTTTGTGGTGCAGTTCCTTTTGGGCGGAGTCAACAAGGTGCCCGAGCTTTTTGAATTGGAGCCTTTCGGCGGCGTGCTCAAAAGGGAAAGATACGCTGCGAGCGGCAGCGGCACGGAACTCGCGCTTGCCATACTTGACCAGAACTACAAGAAAAACATGGAAGTTGACGATGCGGTAAGGGTCGCGGTCAGGGCAATACAGGCTGGGAAAAAGAGGGACATTTACAGCGGCGGAGTCGGAATTTCTGTAATGGTCATTGAGAAAAAGGGAATAAAAGAGCTTTCCGCGGAAGAAGTAAAAAAATTCATGCAAAAGGACGAGAACTGACGCGCAAGAGAAAAGCGCGGGCTTTTTTGAACACCTTGCAAACCAGTTGGTTTGCGAGGCCTCGTGAAGCATTTGCTTCACAAGGCGGCAATAATTGGGTTTTTGTTTTTTTTGATTTTGTTTTTCAATGCCTTTGAATTTTCTAAAAGAGTAAAGTAAATTGGGTTTTTTCAGGTTACAGTGAAATGCTTAAATATTTGAACAATAAATTGCATTTCACATATAGCAAACAGCAATAAAAAGTTCAAAAACAAAAGCTGTTTGCTATACAGCTTAAACCGAAAAACCAAATTGCAAAAGATAACGAACAACGGTGAAAGATAAAATGGGGATGCTTGAAGATGTAAAGGAAGCAGTCGCAAGGGTCCTGCCCGAAAAATGCCAGGTCACAAAAGTCGACCTTGAAGGCCCGGAAGTCGCTATTTACACGAAAAACCCGGGCGCTTTTTTTGAGAACGAAAACTTCGTGGCAAAAACAGCCTTCGAACTCAAGAAAAGAGTGAACATCCGCACTGACAAGAGCCTGCTGAGCAGCGAAAAAGAGGCCGAGGAAAAAGCAAGGCAGATAATCCCGCAGGACGCAGGAATCAAGGAGATTTACTTCGACCCTGCTTTCAGCCAGATAGTAATCGAAGCCATGAAGCCGGGGCTTGTCATAGGAAAAGGCGGCGAAACAAGCAAGCGCATAATTCTTGAAACGGGCTGGACACCGAACATTTTAAGGGCGCCTACACAGCCGAGCGAAATACTAAAGGGAATAAGGCACCATATCCACAAGTACAGCGACGAGAGGAAAAAAATACTGCAGGAAACCGCGAAAAAAATTTATGCTGAAGTGCCAAAAAGCCCGAACGACTGGGTGCGCTTCACTGCGCTCGGCGGATTCAGGCAGGTAGGCAGAAGCGCGATACTGCTTGAAACGCCGCACACAATGGTAATGCTCGACTGCGGAATAGACGTTGCGGGCGAGGGAAAAGACCAGTTCCCATACCTTGACAGCCTGCATTTTCCCCTGACAGAGCTTGACGCAGTTGTTGTTACGCACGCGCACCTTGACCACAGCGGATTCATACCGTATCTTTTCAAAAGCGGCTATAACGGCCCGGTGTACTGCACCTCGCCGACACGCGACCTGATGACGCTGCTGCAATTTGATTATATTGATGTTCTCGTAAAGGAAGGGAAAGAGCCCGCGTACAACGAAAGGGACGTAAAAGAAATGGTGAAATACTGCATACCCCGCGAATACAGGGAGGTAACTGACATCGCGCCCGACATGCGGCTTACAATGCACAACGCCGCGCACATTCTCGGCAGCGCAAGCCTGCACCTGCACATAGGGGACGGGGCGCACAACCTTGTTTACAGCGGCGACATAAAATTCGGCTTCACGCGGCTGTTCAACAACGTTGACATGCACTACCCGAGGCTGGAAACACTGATAATTGAAAGCACTTACGGGGGCCCTGACGGCATACAGCCCAACAGGCAGGAGGCAGAAGACAAGCTGCTGCAGGTGCTGAAAGAAACAGCGCAAAGGGACGGAAACGTTCTCATACCTGTTTTTGCTGTTGGCAGGGGGCAGGAAATACTGCTTGTGCTGGAAAACTTTTACAGGACAGGGGTGCTTGACGCAAAATGCTACATTGACGGCATGACAAAAGAGGCAAGCGCAATCCACACGGCATACCCCGAATACCTGCGCAAGGGAGTGCAGAGGCGCATACTGCAGAACGACAGCCCTTTCACGGCGGAAATATTCCAGACAATCAACAACGGAAAAGACGTTAACGGGAAAACAAGGGACGAAATACTGCAGGAAAAAGGCGCAATAGTAATAGCGAGCAGCGGAATGCTGACAGGCGGGGCATCGTTAGAGTACTTGTACAAGATGGCTGAAAACCCGAACAACACGCTTATTTTCGTCGGCTACCAGGGAGAAGGAAGCCTTGGAAGGAAAATACAGGGCGGGATGCGCAGCATGCCGATCAGCGACAGGAAATCGGGAAAAACAAGGGCGCTGAACATAAACATGCGCGTTGAAACAGTGGAAGGGTTCAGCGGCCACAGCGACAGGAACCAGCTGCTTGCGTACGTGCGCAACCTCAAGCCGAAACCGAAGAGAGCGATAGTAAACCACGGGGAAAGAATGGCTGTGAGCGACTTCGCGAAAACAATCTCGAACAGGTTCAAGCTGAACGCGCTCGCAATAAACAACCTCGAAGCAGTAAGGCTGAAATAAAAAAAGAAAAACTATTTTTGGTTCAGCGCTTTCTCCACAGAACAAACAATACCGCGAGCGCAAGCGCGCCAAGCAGCACTTCGCTTGACTCGGGAACCGCAGCTATTTGCCCAACAGAGAAAAACAGCACAACCGAATCGTCGGGCAACGACTCGCCCTGCCTGTAAGCATAAGCAACAAGCTTGTAAGTGCCTGGCGCAAGGGAAGAAACGCTGAAACCAGGGAAACTAGACAAAGCCCAACTACAAGTCGCATTGGCGGCTACGCTGCCAGTTGGGCAGACAATTCCTGCAGTGGAAACAGGAGGATCCAGAGGCAGGTCTGTTAAGGGTTGCAAAACCTCCAACTGCACCTCAGGCACTAGTGGGGTGGAGACGCTCATGTTCTTAACCGAAACCGCAAGTGAAGAGAAATTATAACCAGGATTAAGTGTTAGCGGAGCTGCATTGAATGAAACAATCTTCACAGCTTGCTCGCCAATCACAGCTTGCTCGCCAATATCTATTGTTGCATTGTCGCTGCCAGTAGCAGACTTGTCATCGGTTGCAGTCAGCGTCAAAATATCCACGTGTACCCCCAACTCTGTGCAGGTAATAGTGCCTGTGTTTTGGGCATTAGGTGCTCCCGGCTCGGGCGGGGTCTGCGTTTCAATTGTGCAGATGCTGCTCTGCCACGTTGGCTGGTTCACCAGCGTTCCGTTGTTCCCCCTACCACTGGAATCAGAGACAGTTGGGCCAGCGCCCTCATCAAGCTTCCAGTAGCCGACCAAAGCCGAGCCAGAAACCTGCACCTCATCCACCGAACCAGTGAAAATGTTGGTGCCGTTGGACGCCCCAATCTGACGTGGCATTGCATTGCTCAGAGGGCGCGAGTCTTGGCCCGTAAATGCCAGTGTGCCATTAAAATAACCTTTCAGCTGGCTTGCCCCTGTTCCGCTTCTGACGACTTCAAGATGGCACCAGTCATTGCATAAGCTGCCGAACTCTTTGACCGAGCCATTCCAATAAGCATACTTACCGTTGCCGGTGACATAAATGAAAAACCCATTGTTGGCGGCAGCCCAGTTATCCTTCACTAAAATAGATTGCGCTGCCCCGCCACCCTTCACCCAAAGGGACAAGGAATAGTTGCCTGTTCCGACATCAAAGTCAGCTGCATCGCCCAAATCAACATATCCTGGCCCAAGCTGGAGGCAGGATCCGCTCACGCAGTCTGCCGAGTTAACGAGCCATTCGCAGTCATCTATAGTGCCGTCGCTGTCCTGGCAGGTCCCTGTTACCATAAAGGGTTGGTCTAATACAGCGTTATAGGGGCCGCCTGCTTCCGCGGTAGGCGCGTTGTTTGTGCCGGTAACGCTCAAATTGGGATTTTGCAAGGGAATGCTGTTGTTGGCTTGGCACGGCGTGTTCCAGGAAATGTATGAGTTGGGGCCGTCGAAAAGCGAATAGGTGCCAGCGACTGTTGGTCTCAAAACCAAGTTAAGCTCGTAGCTAGTGCTCTGCTGCGCGCTAATATTCCAGGTGTATGGATTCGGCCCTGCTGCTTGCACTGGGTTTGCAGAAACAAGGGAAACATTTGGGTTGAGCTTCGCCTGGATTTTAAGCTGTTCTATTATGTACCTTCCGTATATTTCATTTGCCGCATCAAGGAAAGCCTGTCCATAGTTGCTACCCTTGTTGATAGTGGTGCCGTCTTTTACTCCAACGTTTGCAACGATTGCTGGCAGCCTGTTCGTCCAGCAGCACGTGAGGGGCGGGTTGCAAACACAGCTACCGCACTGGGTGAAGCACGTATAGCCGCCAGGGCATGAGGCCATAGGTCCTGGGAACTGTATGCCAAAGGCATGAACCCTGTCGGACACGAAGGGCTGGCAATATGCAGGCAGCACGTTTTCCTCTCCATCGGTGAAAATAACAAATGCAATGTACTTTACTTCGTCTGACGCGCAGTAATCGTACGCAACCATCTGCTCGGCTTTTGCCAGGGCTGAACCGATAGAGGTCATTACTCCTGAGGGAGACATTGTAAGCGCGTTAACAGCGCTTTTCACTGCATCCAGGTCGCTGTCAAGGGAATGCGCTATGGTGCCTGTTTCCTCAAAGGTCACCAGGCCGATTCTGAAATTGCTTGCAATCAGCCCCTGGATTTTGAAGTACTCAATGAATTGAACCAAACCAGCCTTTGCATTGGCGAATTCCCCTGACTGGGTCATGCTGCCAGACTTGTCGAATAGCACGATTATGTCCACTGGCTTGTTGAAGATGAATTTGTTGTTGGAGGTAAGTGCCACCTTGTAGGGAATGTCAGCGCCAGGATTATAACTCGTGTTCAGTTGGGGATTGCCCCACACGAAACTTGAGTTAACACCCATGTCCTGGCACACGCTTTGGAGGGTTGTAATGGGGGAACAACCTGGGAATGCCCCACAGCAAATGTCGGAAAGTACTTGTGTTGCTTGGGCAGGGCAGCTTTGCCCAGCTACGTGTTTGAAGTAATTAATTTTGCTGTTTTCAACGCTTATCCCGTAAATGTAAGAATCGCGTAAACAAAACTATCATCCGAAACCGTAACAAAATCAAGTTTGTTATTACTGCAAGGCGAAACGCCGATGCAGCCAGATGCAGGGTTATCGAATTTTGTTTCACCGCCAAAGACTACCCTAACAGGCGGCTTGACGGTGGTGTAACCACTTGTGGGCGTTATCGCAACACCAAGAGCAGGGGAAGCCAAGTTAGCCACAGAATACCAGCCAAACGAAGTATCAGCGCTTGCATAAACGAAACGGTCACCCACAATAGACGCAAACGCCACGGTTTTAGTGTTAGGAGAGCAGCCAGCACCACTGCCAATACATGAAGGCTGCGTGCCGCTGTTATAAAAATACGCATTCCCTGAAGCAATATGCGCCAAAGGCATAATTCTCGTAAAACCACTCGTAGGCGTTATCGCGGTGCCAGTACTTGGAGAAGTTAAATTGACCACAGAATAAAAACCACTAGTCGTAGCACTTGCATAAACAAAACGCTCGCCTACAATAGATGCAAACGCTATAGCATTAGCAGTATATCCAAAACAATAATCGCCGCTGCCAATGCACGAAGGCTGGGTAGAGCCAGGGTAGTTCTTTCCGTTTACCTGCACTATGAGGAGTGGGTAAACCATTGTGTAGCTACTTGTGGGGGTTATAGCGGTTATTGAACCAAGCGAGGGCGAAATCTGCCTCATATAGTAAGCGGCATAGCTGCCGCTCTTTCGCACCCAGACCGCGTATTTGTAATTTACTACTGCAAAATTGTATATGCCAGCCGAACTGCCGCCTGTAACTGGCTGGCTGGACTGGATATATTCAGCGTCAGATGCCACGGT
>JAPLVT010000087.1 GCA_026396975.1 Candidatus Iainarchaeum sp. | reverse complement strand
GCGGAAGAAATGCTCAGGGTAAGCGTCGGGCAGGCAACAGACATATGGTGGCATAAGGGAAAAAGGA
Source organism: Candidatus Iainarchaeum sp. (assembly GCA_026396975.1). Lineage (GTDB taxonomy): Archaea > Iainarchaeota > Iainarchaeia > Iainarchaeales > JAPLVT01. The sequence continues at coordinate 2,469 of JAPLVT010000087.1, read as the reverse complement.
GCAATATCACGGAAGAGCAGTACCTACAGATGGTTGTGAACAAAACAGGTGTGCTTGCGCGGTTCGCGGCAAAGCTTGGCGGAATAATCGGCGGCGCATCAGCGAAGCAGGTTGAAGCGCTTGGCAAGTTCGGCGAAGCAATCGGAATCGGATTCCAGATACAGGATGATGTGCTTGAACTGACGGGCGAGGAATTCAAGAAAGGCAAGGGAAGCGCGGGGGGCGACATACACGAGGGGAAGCGCACCTTGCTCGTGATAAAAACTCTGGAAAAAGCGGACGCGCAGGACAGGAAGAGGCTTGTTGAAATACTTGACTCGCATCCGACAGACGAGGCGACAATAAAAGAAGCTGTCGCGATAATCGAAAAATACTGCACAATCCCCTATGCATTAAGCAAGGCGAATGGCATTGTGGAAAAAGCATGGAAAAGCCTTGACCCGCTGCTGCCAAAAAGCGGCGCGAAGGAACTGCTGCACAGCCTCGCGGAATACTGCACAAAAAGGAAAATCTGAACAAATTTCCCGAATTGGTTTTTTCTTAAGCAAAAAAAGGTGAGTTCTATTACCACACTTAAAGGAAAGCGTGCTGCAATAATCGGCTCGGGGCCAGCGGGAATGCACGCGGCTTGGCTGCTCGCGAAAGAAGGCTGTGCGGTTGAAATATTTGAAAAACAGCCGCTAGCGGGCGGAATGCTACGCTACTACCTGCCAATTTTCAGGTTCAAGAGAGATGGCATCGACAAAAAGATTGCCGACCTCAAAAAAAGGGGCGTAAAATTCCGCCTTAAAACGGAAATTGGCAAGAAAAACCCATTGCAAAAAATTATTGAAAAATTCGACGCGGTTATACTCGCCCCGGGGGAATGGAAGCCACGGCTGCTTGGGATAGAAGGAGAAGGGCTGAAAGGCGTCGAGTATTGGACGGAATTTTTGCTTGAATACAACACAGGAAAAGTGCGCTCGCTAAAAGGAAAAAATGTTATTGTGGTCGGCGGCGGCGATACCGCAATGGACTGCGCGCGCGTTGCGCTGAAACTCGGCGCGGAAAGCAGCAGCATAGCATACAGGCGGACAAAGGAAGAAATGCCCGCAATAAAAGCTGAGAGCGCGGCAGCCGAAAAAGAGGGAGTGCGGTTCCTTTTCAACGTGGCTCCGGAGAAAATACTCGGGGATAAGAAAATTATCGGGGTGGTTTTTGAGAAAACCCTTCAAACAAGCGAATTCCGGGGCAGCATTAAGAAGAGCGGGGAGCAGCTGAAATTGCCCGCTGACAGGGTGATAATTGCAATAGGCCAGCTGCCTGACACGTGCGTTTTAGAGGGCAGCACTTACAAGAACCTGCAGCATCTGCCCGGCAAGGTTATTCTTGCCGGGGACATTGCCGAGGAAAAGAAGACAATAGCCAACGCAATAGCCTCGGCAACGGCTGCAGTCGAAAGAGCAAGGAAACTATAAGTCAATTGACGAAATTTAGTTTGGCAAAAACCGTAACCTTTTTATTTACCATTAGCAGCATATTAGGTAACAGGTTTCTTTTTTTCCCGCGATTGGGTGTTTTTATGGAAAACAGCGAACTGCATGGATTCTACAAAAAAAGCCAGCGGGAAAGACTGGAAATAATCAAAGCCGCCGCGGGCCTGAGCGACGAGGATATTGCACTGCTGCAAAAGGAAGGCGCAATGGGCTTTGCGACCGCGGACAGGACAAGCGAAAACGTCATAGGCACACAGCAGCTGCCGCTCGGAATCGCAACAAACTTCAAAATCAACGGAAAAGATATCCTAATACCGATGGCAGTGGAAGAGCCAAGCATTATAGCGGCGGCAAGCAAAATCGCTGGCTTGGCGCGGCAAAGCGGCGGATTCACCGCAGAAGCAGATGAGCCCATAATGATTGGGCAGATACAGCTGCTGAAAGTGAAGGACAGCGCGAAAGCAAAAAAAGCAATCTTGCGCAGGAAAAAAGAGCTGCTTGAAAAAGCAAATTCTTTCGACCCTGTGCTCGTAAAATTCGGCGGCGGCGCAAAAGACATTCAAGTGAGGGAAGTCAAAAGCAAAAGGGGAAAAATGCTAGTGGCGCACCTGCTTGTGAACTGCGGGGATGCCATGGGCGCGAACGCTGTAAACGGAATGGTGGAAGCAATCGCGGGCGATATGGCGCAAATTGCCGGCGGAGAGCAAAGATTGTTCATTATTTCAAACCTTGCTATACACAGGAAGGCGCGGGCAAAAATGACAATTACCCTGAAAGCGCTTGAAGAGAGTTTTGCAGGCAAAGAAATCGGCTTGAGCGGGGCGCAGATGATTGAAAGGATTCTTGACGTTTATGAATTTGCCGCAGCAGACCAGTTCAGGGCAACAACGCACAACAAGGGAATAATGAATGCAATCGACGCGATAGCGATTGCATGCGGGCAGGACTGGAGGGCGCTTGAAAGCGGAGCGCACAGCTTCGCGGCTTTCGGGAA
>JAPLVT010000037.1 GCA_026396975.1 Candidatus Iainarchaeum sp. | reverse complement strand
GCCGGAACTCAAATTTTTTGCAGCAAACTGAATTTATAGCAAATTGCTTTAATTTTTTAACTCCTTATTGCAATTTGCTATATACAAAGAGCAATAAAGCTCTTTGCCATAATTCCGATTATTAAAAACGCTTAGCGGTTTCTCTACTTGCCTCCGTTGCCATGGCCGTTGCCCCGTTGCATGGCGTTAATGCCAGTCCTGCTGACTTCTTTTACGCCGTGCTTTTGCATCAGCTCGAGGAAATTGTCAATCTTCTCCGGCTTGCCGACAACCTCTACAATAATGCTGTCCGCTCCCATGTCGATAACATGCGCCCTGTGCAGCTTGCAGATGTTCACAAGGTCCTCCCGAGTTTTCGGCGAAGCCGTGATTTTCGCTAGGCAGTGCTCCCTGACAACGCTGTGCCCGGGGTTGAGGTCGAGAATCTTTACCACATCAATCAGCTTGTTGACCTGCTTCTCAACCTGCTCTATGACCCTTTCGTCGCCCGTAAGGCTGATGACAATGTGGCTTACGCCGGGCTGGGCCGTCTTCCCCACAATAATTGTGTCAATGTTGAAGTCCCTGCGCGAGAACAATCCGCTCAGGCGCGAAAGCACGCCTGGCTCATCCTCGACAAGCACGCCGATAATGTGCTTCCGCAATTTTTTCTTCTCGGTTTTGCCCTCCATCATAAAAAAACCTTCAATAAAGCTTTCCCTTCACTTTCACGCATCCGCCGAACATCTCCGTGTGCCCTGCGCCCGCGGCGAACATCGGCAGTATATTTGCTTCCTCCAAAACATGAACATCAATCACAACGCTTTCATCGCTCTTCTTCGCTCGCGCGAGTGCGGGCGCTATTTCGCTGTCGCGCGTTACAGTAATGCCCGTAAGCCCGTACGCTTCCGCCACTTTCGCGAAATCCGGCGTGCGCTTCAAATGCACTCCGCTGTAGCGCTTGTCAAAGAAAAGTTCGGCCCATTGCCTCACCATGCCCAGGTAAGCGTTGTTCATTATCAACGGTAAAACCTTGATGCCCTCTTCCTTTGAAGTGGCAAGTTCCTGTATTGTCATGGCAAAGCTGCCGTCCCCGTCGAAATCGAAAACATCCACGCCGGGCGCGGCAACTTTTGCGCCAATCGCCGCGGGCAAGCCAAATCCCATTGTGCCGGCACCGCCGCTGCTGATAAAAGTCCGCGGCCTGCTTCTCTTCAAAAAGTGCATGCAGAACATCTGCTGCTGCCCGACACCGGTTACAACAATGTCATTCTCAGCGAGAGCCTTGTTCAATTCGAAGACGAGCTTGCGCGGGTCGATCCTGCTGCCCTTGATGTCGATGTCGCAGTCGCACTCCTTGATGAACAAGGCGACTTTTTCCGCCCATGCGGTGTTCTTTTTCTTCGCCGCGCTGCGCAGTGCCTCGTTCATCTGCTGCAGCACGTTCTTTGCGTCGCCGACAATCGGCAAATCAATCCTGACATTCTTCCCTATCTCGGCGCTGTCAATGTCGATGTGAATTATCCTGCTCCCTTTCGCGAAAGAGGCAACGCTTCCTGTTATCCTGTCGCTGAACCTGCAGCCGACAGCAATTATGAGGTCGCTGTTCGCGACAGTGTGGTTGGCGCACTTCCTGCCGTGCATCCCAAGCACGCCAAGGCAAAGCGGGTGCTGCTCGGGAAAACAGCTCTTTCCCATTAAAGTAGTAGTAACAGGAATGTTCAGGCCCTCCGACAGTTCGGCGAGCTCTTTCGCCGCGCACGACCACAATACTCCGCCGCCGGCAATAATCACTGGCCTCTCGGACGCAAGAATCATTTCAGCCGCGCGCTTTATCTGCACCGGGTGCCCTGATGTTACGGGCTTGAAGCCGGGAATGCGTGTGTCCTTGTCCTCATGCGTTACTTCATTTGATTGCGTATCCTTTGGCAAATCAATGTAGACAGGCCATGGCCTGCCGTTAAGCGCTATAGTAAAAGCCTTTTTTATTGTTGCCCGAATCTTGTTCGCATCCCTGATTTGGAAACTGTGCTTTGTAATCGGCATTGTGATGCCCATCATGTCGCTCTCCTGGAAAGCGTCGTTTCCAATAAGCGCTGTAGGTACCTGGCCGCCGAAAGCGATAACTGGGGAAGAATCCATGAAAGCGTTCATTATTCCCGTGACAAGGTTCGTGGCGCCAGGGCCTGATGTCGCAACGCAGACTCCCGCGCCACCGCTGACTCTTGCGTAAGCGTCGGCGGCGTGCGCCGCTCCCTGCTCGTGCCTCACAAGAATATGGCGGAGTTCCTTCTTGAAATTTAGGAACTCGTCGTAAAGCGGAAGCACTGCCCCGCCGGGAAAGCCGAAAATGTGCTTTGTTTTCTCTTCCAGGAGCGTTCTGATTATTGCCTCGCTGCCCTTCATGCTTTGCCACCTTTTTCCGGCTTTACTTTTTTATTGCCTGCGCTGAGCGCCTTGTTTATTCCCTTCACGAGCGCGTTCGCGCTCGCCATTATGACGTCCTCGTTGATTGCTTCCGCGTCAAAAACAGCTCCACTGCCGTTCTCAACCTTTATAACAACATCAGCAAGCGCGTCAGTGCCGCCGGTAATCGCTTTCAAATGGTATTCTTTCAGAGAAATCTTCTGCGGGAGAACAGACTGCAGGGCGTGCGCCACAGCGTCAACAGGCCCGACTCCCTCGCCCGCGACAGTGCACTTTTTGCCGTCGACAAACACTGTTACGCGCGCCGTCGGCTTTACCTTGTTGCCCGTGCTCACCATAAGCTCGTCCAAAACAACCATCTGCTTTTCTTTCACCAACTGGCCGCTCACGTCTGACGCAATCGCTGCAATGTCCTCTTCAAGAACAATCTTCTGCTTGTCGGCAAGCTGCTTTATCCGCTCGCTGACCTGCTGCAATTGCTGCTCCGAAAGCCTGAAGCCCATTTGCTTCAGCACTTCCCCCGTGGCGTGCCAGCCGCTGTGCTTCCCGAGCACCAGCCTGCTTTGCTTTCCGATCATTTCCGGGCGCATTATCTCGTAGGTCTGCGCATTGGCAAGCAATCCGTGCTGGTGAATGCCTGCTTCGTGCGCGAAAGCGTTTTCGCCGACAATCGCTTTGTTCCTCTGCACCGCAATGCCAGTGAAATTGCTCACCATCCGCGAGGAAGGGTAGATTTCCTTCAGCGCGATTCCAGTATCAACATTAAAGAAACTTTTTCGCGTCGCAATGTTCATTGCTATTTCCTCGAGCGAGGCGTTGCCGGCGCGCTCGCCCAAACCGTTGATTGTGCATTCAACCTGCCGCGCGCCGTTGCGGACTGCCTCAAGGCTGTTCGCGACAGCAAGCCCCAAATCGTTGTGGCAGTGCACGCTGATGACAGCGCTTTCAATATTCGGCACTTTTTCCTTAACACCAGCAATGAGCTTTCCAAATTCGCCCGGCTGCGCGTAACCGACTGTGTCGGGGATGTTCACTTTAGTCGCGCCGGCTCCAATAGCCGCTTCAACCATTTTGAAAAGGAACGTAGGCTCTGTGCGGGTGGCATCCATGGGGGAGAATTCGACGTTATCGCAGTAGCCGCAGGCCCTCTTTACTGCTTCAATGCTCATGCGGAGCGCTTCAGCGCGCGAGATTTTGAACTGGTATTTCAGGTGAACGTCGCTGCTTGACATGAAAGTGTGGATGCGCGGCTTTTTCGCGCCCTGAATAGCCTTCCATGCGACGTCAATGTCATTGCCCCTCGCCCTGCTGAGAGCGCAAATAACAGGGCCTTTTGCGGTGTCCGCGATTTCCTTTACTGCCTTGAAATCGTCTTCGCTTGCTACAGGGAAACCTGCTTCGATGATATCGACTTTGAGTTTTGCGAGTTGCTGCGCAATAAGAATCTTCTCCCGGTGCGTGAGCGTTGCGCCCGGGCTCTGCTCACCATCGCGAAGCGTGGTGTCAAAAATCCTTACTCGCTCGGTTTTCCCCAATTTTTCACCATCGCAAATTTTCTTAAGGTTTTTTGTTTTTTAGAATCGCCTTTTTTTGCTTTTTTTTCGCCTTGCTTTTTTTCCGCCAATTTTTTGATTTTTCCCGGGTTTTTCCCCAAAATAATTTTTTGGCTTTTTTTTCCTTGACTCCATTTTTGGCTATCTTTTCAAAACAGCGCTCCCAAAAAAACGAAAATATTGCTAGGAGTGCTTTTATCCTAGCAGAAGCAGAACCAGGACTACCAAAATCAAAGGCAAAACAATCAACTTGTGCCCTGGGTTCATGCTTTTTTTCACTCAAAATAATTACAGTATTTATGTAGCAAGGTTATTTAAATTGTTTTTGCTTCCAAGCGGAAATTCGCAAACAACGAAAGGCGGGCGCATTAACGCGCCTTTTTCCGCTTTTTCAGGTATTCGCCAATCCTGCGCAGCCCCTCTTCCATTTTCTCTTCCCCGAGGGCATAACTCAGCCTTATCCTGTCGGGGTCGCCGAACCACTCGCCGAGGTAGGTTATTACCTTGTGGCGCCTGAACAGCTCCCACATGGTCCTGCGCGGATGCGGCACTCTCGGGAAAACATAGAACGCGCCTTCCGGGCGCCATAATTCAAGGCCG
>JAPLVT010000106.1 GCA_026396975.1 Candidatus Iainarchaeum sp. | reverse complement strand
AGCCTTTTTGCCTTAGAGCAAAGCTTGTCGGCTGCTTCCTCGGCAGTTTCAACATTAGCGCCTGGCTTCAGTCCGATTATGCCGGCGCTGTAAGTGAGCGGCAATTTTGCGGCAACGGCTTTGTTGTACAGCGGCCATTTTTTTAGTTCCTGCATTCTCAACTGTTCAAACCCCTCGGATAAGAACGCTTGCGCCACGTTCGGTGACATGCGCAGGTAGAGCAGAAACTCGTCACCGCCGATGTGCCCCGCAAAGCCAAATTTGGCTACTGCTTGTGAAAGCGCGTTTGCATGCGCTGACAGGACTGCAAAACCGCCCTCTTTCCTTCCGAACCTGTTGTTTATTTTCTTTAGGTGGTCCATGTCAATGTATACAAGCGAGTGCGGGCCTTTGCGCTTCAGCGCCTGATTCAGATTTTCAAAAAAGAACGACCTGTCAAGCAGGCTGTGGAACTCTGGGTCGCGCCTCATAACCCACTCCACGTTGCGCAGCCTTGGCTCGATTAAACCGCTTGCCTTTCTGTTCAGCGAGCGAATCCTGGCAATCTGCGCCTGGACCATCTTTTTGCCGGCGCCGGTTTTTACCATGCGGCTTAATTTCCGCAGCTCTCTGGCACGCATTCGCCCTGCAGCCGAGGTAAGATTTGCATAGCCTTTCGCAAGAATAGTGGGGTTCCTGATGGAAGGCAGCTTCTTCCTGCGCCCTAACACAAAAGGTCTGGGCAGAATGACTTTAGCCATAAACTAATTCCAGCCGAAAAGCAATTTAATTCTAACCATCAACAAAAAAAGAAGCTTTTTGGAATAAAATTGCGCCCGCCTGGCTCAGCACTTTATTTTTTTCACAATGCCGTGGTTTGCGTTTACCTCTATCAGGTCGTTGTCTTTTAGCACTTTTGTCGCGATTTTTGTGCCGACGATGCATGGAATGCCGAACTCCCTGCATATGATTGCCGCATGGCAGGTTATTCCGCCCTCGTCGGTTACTACGGCCGCGGCTTTTTTCATGGCGGGGACAAAATCAGGCAAAGTCATGCCTGTTACAAGAACATCGCCGTTGTTTAGCTTTTGCATTGCTTCGGCGGCGCTAAACGCAATTTTTGCCCTTCCGACCACCCTGCCAAGCGATGCCACCATGCCGTCAAAGTCGTTCACGTCCTGAATGCTGCCGACGAAATTATTGTTGTAGTAGCCCAGCGCCTCTTTCCCCGACAATGCCTTCAGTTCCTTTCCGCGCAGGTGCACCAGCGTGTAATCCGCACGCTTTTTTAGTTCTGCCGCGTCGAACACGCCGTTCTGCAGCAGCGCTATTGCCTCATCATCCCACATGAGCTTCACCAAGCCAAGCGGGCGATTTTTCCTTCGGGCGATTTCGCTGAACAGCCGGTGTTTCATGAAAACAATGTGCATCTGCCATTTTTTCCTCACGTCGTGGTAATGGGCGAATTCATCGCACAGGTTGAGCATGCAAACTGTTTCGGCATCAAAACAGTACTTGGCGAACAATGCCTCTTTTTTATTTTTTGTTTT
>JAPLVT010000113.1 GCA_026396975.1 Candidatus Iainarchaeum sp. | reverse complement strand
GATCGTGCCGCCGGTGTGCAGGATGCTTATTTTCGGCAGTCCGGCCCTGCTTTCAATTTTCGCTGTAGGCGGCTTTCCGATGCTTTTTCCCCCGCTGATTTTTTTTATTTCCTTTATTTTTTCAAGTTCTGCGCCGATGTTGTATCCGTTTTTCAGTTTCAGAGCGAGAATTGACTGCTCAGGAGAAGGTATGATGGTGCCTTGCAACTTTTGCCCCGCAAGCTGAATCTCGACAAGGTTGCCTTCTTCCAGGCTGTGCTTTTTAAGAAAATCAGGGACTTTCATGCCAACCAGTTAAATCTTATTATGGAATTCTTTTTTAATTAGTTTACACGCCTTGCTTCACCCTTCCACCAGCAAGCTATTTAAATGATTCCACCCAAGTTTTTTTTCTGGAAGCAAAGTGGTTAGAATGGCGAAAAAGAAGGTTTTGTTCCTTTACAACGGCGGAACAATCGGCCAGGTTCCAGAGAAAATAAACAACCAGATTGTCTTGGCTCCGCCAAAAGACGGCAGCGTTTTCAAGAACGCCTGCGAGCCAGTGCTGCAGTACTTCAAAAAGGATTTTGACATCGATTTTGAAATCATAACCACAAAAGACAGCACAAACATGACGCCGAACGACTGGGAGAAGCTTATTTTCAGGGTGAAAAAAGCCCAGGACGACGAGAATTACGATGCCGTTGGGATTGCCCATGGCACTGACACTCTTGCGTATTCCGCTACAGCGCTTGCGCTCGCGTTGCACGGGAAAAAGCCCGGGGAAAGCGGCCTGCGCATTCCAGTCTGCATTACTGGCGCGCAAAACCCGATTTACGAACAGGGTGGCGACGGAAGATTCAACCTTGAGAACCTGTTCAGGACACTGCGGACAGGCGTTAACGAGGGAGTTGCCGACGTGCTGATAAACTTCTGGGACAGGATTCTGCTCGGATGCAGGACATTAAAAGTCAGCGAGAAGGACTTTGACGCAATGAAATCCCCGACATTCCCGGACGTCGGCCATATCGACGCAATGGGCGTTCACATAAACAAACTGCATGTCAGAAGCAAGGAAAACGCCAAGGGCAAACTGTCCATAGCACCGAAGTTCAGACGGGGCGTTGTAAGCTTTGAGCTGACTCCTGGTCTAGAACCGAGCCTTATTTTGGGGCTTATTACAAGCGGCGGTGTTTCCGCGATGATTCTGAAATCTCTCGGCGAGGGAAACGTCTGCTCCGAGGGCGAATTCAGCCTTCTTCCCGCAATAGAGCGCGCAACGCGTGAATACATAATGCCAATCTTTATAACAACAAAGTTTCCAGGCGGCAGCGCTGTGTCAACGCACTATGAGGTCGGCTACAAAGCGATAAAGGCCGGCGGGATTCCCTGCTACGACCATACCGATGTCGCGGTTGACGTGAAAGTCAGGTGGCTTATCGGCAATGGCGTCTGTTCGAGCATTGAGGACTTCAGGCAGGCAATGAAAACAAGCTATGCTGGCGAGGTCACTCCGCCGAAGGACTGAATAAAGCAGCCGTTTTGCTTTTGGTGGGAATTTAAATAATAGAATGTGCTAATTATTTCTGGTTCAAATGATTGTTGCGAGCAACCCGTTGCTTCGCAGGGCACGCATGGAAGGCTATGCGCTACCTGCTTTTAACACGAGCAACCTTGAGGTAACGAAAGCGCTTTTTGCGGCTGCCGAGGAAACGCGCAGCCCGTTGCTCATCTCCACCAGCGAGAGTGCGATAAAATACGCCGGCTTGCAAAACAGTTTGCATGCACTTGGACCACGGCAAGAGCCTTGAGAGCGTGAAGCGCTGCATTGACATCGGCTATAAGAGCGTGATGGTTGATGCCAGCGCGCTGCCTTTCGAGCAGAATGTTGCGCTTACAAAGAAAGCTGTTAAAATTGCCCGCGCCAAAAAGTGCAGCGTTGAGGCTGAGTTGGGCAGCCTTGGCAAAATCGGCGATGCCCGGCTTACTGACCCGAAGGAAGCAAAGCTTTTTGTGCGCAAGACAGGCTGCGACTGCCTTGCTGTCGCAATCGGCACTTCCCATGGCGCCTTCAAGTTCAGCGGCGAGGCGAAAATCGATTTGGGCAGGCTGCGCGAGATAGGCGAGGTTGTGGGCATTCCTCTTGTTCTGCACGGTGCGAGCAGTGTCGACAGCGAGTTGGTCAAAAAAGCCAACCAGTTCGGCGCGGATCTGCATGATACTGCGGGAGTGCCGCACGGTGATCTGCTTAAGGCGATAAAGCTTGGTGTTGCGAAAATAAACATTGACACCGACCTTCGCATTGCCTTTACCGCGGGCCTGAGGCAGTTTTTGGCGGAGAACCCCGACAGGTATGACCCGAGGGATTCGCTTGCTTTCGCGTGCGAGCAGGTCAAGGATCTTGCGGTGCGCAGGATAAACCTTTTGGGCGCGAGAAACAGGGCGGAGTAAAAAACTCTTTTTGCAAGCGCAGCGCAACCTATTTTTTTAAGGTGAGCGTGGCACGGCTATTTTTTGTATGAATAGCGTAGCCATTGCTTTTTGAAGAAGGGTATTGCAAGAGTGCTGAGCATAAATGCCACTGCAGGAACAATGGCGTTGAGCCATGCCTGCGGGATATTTATTGCCTGCAGATAAATCCCGACCGCAAGATATGTGAATAAAGTCAACAGCGCCCTTCTCGTGTTGCTTGTCTCCCAAGCCTTGTCGGCTTCGACCCTTTTGTTGCGCTCTTCGATTTTTTGTACTCTTTTTTCCAATCCTTGCAGTGAAGGCATCTTTTGACCACAATCCTGTCTATGCACACTTGCTAGCAGGCAGCTCAAAGTCAACGATGTTCGGGCCTAGGATGTTGCTGCTGAGCGCGTTGGTAAGCTCTGATACAACCCTTTGCAGCCTGTTAAGGCACTCTGTCCCGAAAACGCAGTTTGTGCAGTTGCAGTGCCTGATGCATTTGCCGTCGATTATTTGCGAGGCTGCGCAGCCATCCGCCCTGCAGCCGCTCGCGTTTCCCTCCGCGTCGAATTCCAGCGAGTTCTCGTCGAAGCCGGCTTCGGGCGCGATTGCTTTTGCCACTACATGGTATTTTCCTGCATCCGTTATGTCAAGCTCAAACTGCCTTGTGGCGCTTTCGCCTTTGGGTATCGTGCCTACTTCCTCGGTTTTGGAGGCGCTCTGCACCATCTGTTCTTCTTCCCTGCCGCCGACCGCATATTTTTTGAATACCTTGAATTCGACCACTGCGGCTTTAAGGTCAACCCCGCCGCTGTTTTGCATTGCCATTGATACCTGCGGCTTCTTGTTGGCAAGTTCGCCTGTGTCCTGCACTGTTATTGATTTTATTTCAATCTGCGCCGGCTTTTCCCCGAAGTAAACAGTGCAGGTGAAGAAGCCGTACTGCTGTTCGCATCTGGCTGTTACAGTAATGTACGCGGGCTGTTTGAAAGATACTCTGCTGCTGTTCCACTCTATGCCGCCGCCGCATTCTTCGTCCAGCGGGCAGCATTCTTCGCTGTTGCACTGGAAGATGACATTTCTCCTGCTGTTATTGAAAGCAGCAGTGCTTATCGCGCTTTGGCCGGGGAATTTTATTCCGCTTGAAAAGCCTTTTCCGAGTTCTATTTCCGCGACGCCAAGGCTTTTTCCGATTAGTTCAACCGGGTCTTGCTGCGGGAAAAAGAACGGCAAGAAGTATACGAAAAAAATCCAGAGCAGCAAGGCGGCTGTTATCGCATAAACAAGGATTCTGAACGGCGTCATCTATAGTTCCTCCTATTGGCGTAAACTTGGAAAGCAGTGCCCGCATAACAATAGGGCGCAGGCATTTATTGCCTCCCCCATCTTCTTGCGCGCGGCTGCGGGCGCGGCCTTGTTTCTACCCATGCCTCGAACTGCAAAAGCTTTGTAAGCGCCATTGTTACCGCTGTGACTATTAGCGTTACGACTATTATCATCCCCCAATCCCCTGTTCTCAGCGACCAGATTGTGAAGTCGCCGCTCCATACCCTGAAGACGATGAGCGTGTACGCTACAATCGCGAAGGCGGCGAGGAAAATTATTATTTTGATTAGGTTTCCTACAATATGCATCATGAAAGCCCGCATGCTTCATTCCTCCAGTTTCACGTGCTTCTGCCTTTTGAACATTTCAACAATCTCTTTTACAGTCGTTGCCTCTTCGGGCTTCTTGTCCTGCCTTATTTTCAGCATTCTCGGGAAGCGCAGTGCCAATCCTTCGCCGCTTTTCTCCCTGCCGGCTGCGTGAATCGGGCTTTTTGTTATCTCGTCCGCAATCACTTCAATTACATAGCGCGGCTCGACCCAGGCGTCCGGCTCAAGTTTGCTTTCGACGCGCGCTGGCTTGTTTTTTTCCTTTATCTTCGAAAGCATTTTGTAGAGTTCGGACAGCTGCTGTTCGCTCATTCCGCTGCCGATTTTTGCAACGCTCGCAAACAAGTCTGTTTTCTCGTCGTAAACAGCGGTAAGAAGGGCGCCCAGCCCGAATTCTGTCCTCTGCCCCCTTCCCTTGAAATATCCTATAATCACGGTGTCTATCGTGTCGCTCAGTTCGCCCCTGTAGCTTCTTTTGAGTTTTATCCATGCGAATTTGCGCGCGCCCGCGATGTAAGGCGCGTTCAGGTCTTTTGCGACTATTCCTTCCAGCCCTTTTTCCACGTTTTCGCTGAAGTACTGCTCGACTTTTTTTGGGTCATCCGTCACAATGCTGTCAGTCAGCACGATTGTCTTTCCCTTTCCAATCAGCATGCCGAGCCTTTCCCTGCGCTCCCTGAAAGGCAGGAGCATGAGGTTCTCGCCGTCAGCGTACAGCGCGTCGAATGCGAATAGCGTCAGCGGGAACTGTTTGGCCATTTCCTTGACATCGTATTTTCTCTTGCGCTGCATAGTGACCTGGAAAGGATAATATTCGTCCGTCTGCTCGTTGAACGCAAGCGCTTCCCCCTCAAAAATCGCCCTCTTGGCTTTTATCTGCTTTCGCGCGGCAGCCGCGATCTCCGGGAACATTGCGGTAACGTTTTCTTGGCGCCTGCTGAAAATGCTTATTTTCTCTCCGTCCTTGTGCACCGCGAGCCTGAAGCCATCATATTTCGCCTCCACCGCGCACCTGCCAAGCTTTTTTATTATCTCTTCCGCGGTGGGCAAGCGTTCGGCGAGAGTCGGCCTTATGGGCACGCCGGGCTGTATGCTTATCTGCTGCAGCCCGTGCAGGCCGTTTTTGCGGAGTTTTTCCGCTATGCTGCCGAGGTCGCCGTGCACGTTGTACTTGCCCTCTATCATCTCCCTTATGCGCACCCGCAGCTTTCGCTCGAACTCTTCCCTGCGCTTCTCTTCCTTTTTTTCCTGTAGCAGTGCCTCAACCTCTTTCACAAGCTTTTTGTCCTTCTTCGCTTCGCCGAGCAGGCTTATTGCGAGAGCGTCCATTATCGTAGGGTCGCCTATGCCAAGCCGCAGGCTGCCGAGCGGAATGCGCACCAGATAACGCGTTTCGATGGGCGTTGCGCTGTTAAGAAGCTCCGCGAGCAGCTTTATTTTCAT
>JAPLVT010000127.1 GCA_026396975.1 Candidatus Iainarchaeum sp. | reverse complement strand
CACCAAGACCCATCCTTCACTTATCCCGGCACTGGCTTTGCGAGCGAGAACTCGCAGCACATAAGGAATGTGCCGCTGCCCGCAGGGCTTGCCGACAAGCAGTTTATTGCGCTTTTTAAAAAGAACTTTGAGGAATGCTTTGATTCTTTCCGCCCGGAGCTTGTTGCCGTAAGCGCGGGGTTTGACGCCTTTGAGAGCGACGCGGGCGCAGTCGGCTCGCGGCTGGCCGTGAAAGAGCACGAAACATTCAATTCAATCGGAAAAATAATCAACAAAAAAACCGAAGAAAAAAGCATTCCTTGCTTTGGGGTTCTGGAGGGCGGCTATAACATCCGCGATTTGCCGTTGAACGTGTTTAACTTTTTAAATGCTTTCAAATAACATTCTCTTGGAATCGGGGGCTATTTTTTGAACATTTTAGTGGCTTACTACAGCAAAAGCGGCAACACCGAGAAGGTCGCGAAAAAGATTGCGGAATCCCTGCAGGCGAAAGCCCACGGCGTGCGCCTCTTCAAGGTAATGCCAGTGGAAGAGCTGAAGGCTGGGCAGTACAGCAAAACCGAAAAAGACCTTCCTTTGCGCGAGCCTCTTGTTAACCTGCAAAAATTCGATCTGGTTGTGGTGGGCACTCCGGTTTGGGGTTTTTCGCCCACGCCGATAATCACTTCTTACTTGCGGCAGATGGAGGGCGCAAAGGGAAAGAGCTTTGCGCTGTTTTGCGCCTGCTCGGTAATTCCCGGCACCACAATAAAAAGAATGAGCAGCATAATCAGCACAAAGGGCGGCACAGTGCTTGACAGCCTTGTCATCAAAAGCCTTTTTGAGTTTGACGAAAAGAAGCTTAAAGAAGCCAAGTGCTTTGCAGAGAAAATCGCGGGCAGCGCCTAGTGCTTTTCAATGCCACTATTGCAAATTGCGCTGGCGTGCGGCGTATTCCGCGCCTAGACTTTTTCGCGCTGCATCTGTTCGACTATTTCGCGCGCTATCTCAAGCTCTTTTTCCCTTTCGCTTGTTTCGCGCTTTTTTTTCTGCCCCTTTTTTTCCTGCTCAAGCTGCGCGAGCCGCCCCTTGAGGTTGTCCATTACCTTTGTGATATTGGCTTCGGCGTAAATCTGCTTTATCTGGGCTTCCATGTCAATCAGTTTCTGCTGTTTCTCCTGCACTATCGCCTGGTAGGTCGGAACATCAATCTTCCTGCGCAAATAACTGTTCTCGGCAAGGTTAAGCTCTTTCACAAGCCGCTGCTTCTCCCCCAGCAGCTCCTTCAGAATGTGCCTTTTCTTCGCCTGCACAGCGAGCATTTCTTCCGTAACAGGCTTTCCCATCTGCTTGTTGTACTGCTGGTCGATTGAGGCCTCTAGCTCTATCAGCTGCCTCTGCTTTTCCTTGACATACAAGTTGAAATCCTTTTCAGCCATTTTCCTGCGCATGTACTGCCCTTCGGCAATTTTTATTGCCTCAAGCAACTTTTTTTTCTCGGAAAAAAGCGCTTTCAGCGGCGGCTTCTTGTAGCGCAGCTTCGCCCAGAGCGCGATCGCCCCAAAAATGCATGCAACCGCGATAGCAGTGAAAAGAACCGCGGCCCAGAAAAAAAGCAGGAAAACAATGCCGACGAGCGCGAGCACTACAGCAGCCCTGTTCAGCTTAACCCATTTTACGATGCGCTCAAACAGCGCCCTTGCCCTGCTGGCATCGGATACAGCCATAACAACACTACTACAGAATTAGAAAAACCTGAATAAAAAGATGCGCCTGCGGCTGTTTTGCCCAGAAAGCGTGCTTTTGGGG
>JAPLVT010000040.1 GCA_026396975.1 Candidatus Iainarchaeum sp. | reverse complement strand
GCTTGTGCTGCAGAACGCGGAAACCATTCGCTTGGTGCAGCCTGACGGGAAGCCTGTTTCTGTTGTAAAATTGCGCAAGGGCGATGTGGTGCTCGGCTTTGTGGAAGAGGGCGGCAGGCATTTCGGAATGAAGGTAAAGGAGAAAATTGTGGAGAAATGACAAAGATGGTTTTTGGGCGGCTGAGGAAAGAAATCGCAGAGAAGTGATGCTAACGGGAGTTGAATAGCGGGAAAAAATTGTTGTGTGGATGTGATGCGGGTGGCTGTTGAAGAGCTTAGGAAAAAGATTGACGCTGTTGACGACGAGATTCTCGCGCTGCTGCAGAAAAGGCTGGCGCTTGCGAGGCAGGTCGGCAAAGAGAAGGGCGAGAAGGGCAGGCCTGTTTTCGTTCCATCAAGGGAATCCACTGTGCTGAACAGGCTGCTGGCGGAAAAAAAATCGCTTCCGGCTGATTCGGCTCGGGCTGTTTTTTCCGAAATAATCTCAATGTGCAGGAGCGCCGAGAAGCCGCTGCTGGTTTCTTATCTCGGCCCGCCCACTACTTTCACGCACATGGCTGCGCTCAAGAGATTCGGCTCTGCGGCGCAGCTTGTGCCGCAAGGCGGCATCGCTGATGTTTTTAATTCCGTCGAGAAGGGCGGCGCGGATTACGGCGTTGTCCCGATTGAGAACAGCATTGAGGGGACAGTGAACCACACGCTTGACATGTTCATCGACAGCGGCCTGCAGATCGTGGGCGAAATAACTGTTGACGTGAGGCACTGCCTGCTGTCAAAGCAGGGAATTAAGCGGATTAAAACAGTTTATTCGCATCCCCAGGCTCTTGCACAGTGCAGGCGCTGGCTCGCGGAGAACCTGCCGAACGCCGAGCTGGTTGAGGCTAGCAGCACTGCGAGGGCTGCCGAGTTCGCGGCAAAGCGCAAGGGCAGCGCTGCCATTGCATCAGAGCTTGCTGCCAGTCAGTTCGGCCTGAAAGTTGTTGCAAAGGATATGGAAGGAATCGGGAGGAATGTGACGCGTTTTTTGGTTGTCGGCAGCGCGGAAAACCAGCGCACCGGAAAGGACAAGACCAGCATTATGTTCAGCGTCAAGCACGAGGCAGGCGCCCTGTTCAAAGCGCTGCAGCCTTTCGATAAGCACAAGGTCAACATGACCAAGATTGAGTCGAGGCCCGCGAGGGCAAAGCTGTGGGCGGTTGTTTTCTTCGTTGACTTCGAGGGGTTTGAGGGAGATGAGAACGTGAAAGCTGCGCTGGGCGAGTTGCGCGAGCACTGTCTTTTTGTGAAGGTATTGGGCAGTTACCCTGAAGAGGTTTCGGTAAGCGAGTGATTGCGCGTGCTTTGGAACAGCGCCGCTTATTTCCGTGGGAGTGCTTTTGAATGGAATTGGCTGTGAGGAAAAGTTCGCTGCACGGCAGCATTCTTATTCCTGGTTCGAAATCGCACGCCATCCGCGCTGTTGTACTGGCTTCGCTTGCGGAAGGCACTTCAAAAATACTGAGGCCGCTCGAGAGCGACGACAGCACGGCCTGCCTGCGCGCTGCTGTTTCTTTCGGGGCGCAGGTGCGGGAAAAAGGCGGCTGGATTGTTAAGGGTTTTGCGGGAAAGCCAAGGACTCCCGCGAAAGAGCTTGATTTGGGTAACAGCGGCATCAGCACTAACTTCCTTGCCGCAACAGCGGCTTTCGCAAAAGGCCCCACGATTCTTACCGGCGGGGATTCTTTGCGGAGCAGGCCTTTTGGGCCGATTTGCAAGGCGATAAACGATTTTGGCGGCAAAGCGGAGTCTTTTGGGAACAGCGGGAAGCCGCCTTTGAAGATAAGCGGTTTCTTGCAGGGCGGCAGCACTGAGATTGACGGCCTGAACTCGCAGCCTGTTTCCTCGCTTTTGATGAACTGCCCTGTCGCGAAGCAAGACACGGAAATAAGTGTTGTCAACCCGCATGAAACGCCGTATGTGGAGATGACTATGCGCTGGCTTGACAAGCTCGGCATAAAATACAAGGCTTCGGAAAATTTTGGCAGGTTTTTTGTCGAAGGCGAACAGCGGTACAATGCTTTTGAGCAGCCTATTCCGGCTGACTGGAGCAGCGCGGCTTTCCCGCTTTGCGCAGCGGCGATAACACCTGGGTCTGGAGTGCTGCTGCAGGGGCTTGATTTTTCGGACAGCCAGGGCGACAAGGAAATAGTTACTATGCTGCGCAATATGGGTGCGGAAATTAAATTCAGGGAAGGCGGCATCATAGTTAACAGCAGTGAATTGCATGGCGCGGAGCTTGACCTGAACGCCACTCCCGACGCTTTGCCGGCGCTCGCGGTCGTTGGGTGCTTTGCGGAGGGGGAAACCCGGCTTGTGAATGTCGCGCAGGCGCGGATAAAGGAAACCGACAGGATAAAGGCGATGGCTGCGGAGCTGCGCAAAATGGGCGCTGATGTCGAGGAGCTGCCGGACGGCTTGGTTGTGAGAAAAAGCAAATTGAAGGGCGCTGTTGTGGAGGGTTACAATGACCACAGGACGATAATGGCGCTTGCTGTCGCGGGATTGAACGCGGAAGGCGTCACAAAAATTTCTACTGCGGAGGGAATAAACAAGACCTACCCGGCTTTTATAGAGGCAATGAAAGGGATTGGCGCGAAGATGGAGCTGTTGAAATGAGCGTTGCGATAATGAAAGGTGATTGTGTTGGGGCGTTATTGAAATGAATCTCATTGTCATCGGTTTCAAGGCGTGCGGGAAGACAGCTGTCGGAAAGGCCTTGGCCCGGAAGCTCGGGGCGCCTTTTTTTGACATTGACGATGTCGTCGAGAGGATTTACAGGGATGAGGCCGGCTGCGGGCTTAGGTTCAGGGAGATTTACAGGAAGCATGGAAAGGATTTTTTCAGGGAGCTGGAGCACAGGGCTGTGCAGGAGCTTGCGAAGAAAAAGGATTCTGTTATCGCGGTCGGCGGCGGCACTGTAATGTTCTTTGACAACGCGGATTTGCTGAAAAAATGCGGGAAATTCATTTACCTTGACGAGGACCCTGCAGCAATGCTGTGCAGGATTGTCGAGAAGGGGGTGCCGGCTTTCCTCGACCCCAACGATTTGGAGGGGAGCATGCAAAGGGAGCTTGAGAAAAGAAAGCCGCATTACGAAAAGCTCGCGGATTATTCCATTGACATCAGGGGGCTTTCCATAGCGCGGATCGCGGACAAATTGTTTGAAACACTGAAAAAAGAGAAAGCATTTGAAAATAGGCGGCCGGTGGCAACGCAATGATCGCTGTTTCGATAACCGCGGAAGAACCAGAGGGCGCGCTGCGCGACATCGCCGAGGCGAACGCGATTGCGGATGTTATAGAGCTGCGCCTGGATTTTTTGCGCGAGGTAAACGAAGAGATTTTGCGGGAACTGCTTGGCGCTTGCAAAAAGCCCGTTATTGTCGCTTACAGGAAGCAGAATTTCGGCGCCAGCGTTGAGGATGTCGAAAGGGGCTTCATTCTGCGCAAGGCTGTTGACGCCGGAGTTGGCCTCGTCGATTTGGATCTCAGCACTGACAAGCGGATTCTGCAGGCACTGCATGGAAACATGAAAAATTCAAATCTGATTGTTTCTTTCCACGATTTTAAGGGAACCCCGCCTAAGGAAAAGTTATTGAACATTTTGCAGAAAGAGATTGATGCGGGCGCGGACGTGCTGAAGATAGTCACAACCGCGCGGAGCGACAAGGACAACGAAACGGTTCTTTCGCTTATTCCCGCGGCAAAAGAAATGGAAAAAAGGATTATTGCTTTCTGCATGGGCGAAAGGGGAAAGAGCAGCAGGGCCGAGTGCCTGCGCAGGGGCGCTTTTCTGACTTTTGCTTCGCTCGGAAGCGGGAAGGAAAGCGCGCCCGGGCAGGTTTCAGTGCAGAAATTGAAAAAAATGCTGGCTGGTGAGAATTGATGCAAATAAATTCCGAAACAAAAGTGCTCGCCGTGATCGGGAATCCGGTTGGCCACAGCATGAGCCCCGCGATGCAAAACGCAGGGCTGCAGCGCCTTGGGTTGAATTTTGTTTACCTCGCGTTCGATGTGAAGAACCTTAAGGCTGCGCTTGGCGCCATGAGGGACCTTGGTTTCAAGGGATACAGCGTCACGATTCCGCACAAGGAAAAAATAATCCAATACCTTGACAGGGTTGACCCGCTTGCGGCAAAAATCAGGGCGGTGAACACTGTCGTGAACAGCAACGGCATGCTGGTCGGCTATAACACTGACGCAGGCGCTGCCGCGAAAGCGCTGCTTGAAAAAACCGCCCTTGATGGGAAGAGAGCGCTGATGGTTGGCGCGGGCGGAGTTGCCAGGGCAATTGCCTTTGCGCTGCAGCAGAATAATGCGGTGATAACTGTCTGCGATGCGATGCCGCTGAAGGCAAAATCCCTCGCGCAGGCTGTTGGCGGAAAGCACGTCAGGCTTTGTGAGCTTGCGGCTGTTGACGCGGACATTCTGGTAAACGCAACCCCGGTCGGAATGTT
>JAPLVT010000067.1 GCA_026396975.1 Candidatus Iainarchaeum sp. | reverse complement strand
CTCCTTAGCCAAAAATTTTGCTTTTTCTTATTCGCGTTTTAAAGCAAAATTCTGATATTACCGCCCTAAAAAAAGCATTTAAACCTATGCCTGAAAAAGCCCTTAAACCGCTTATTTTGGCTTAAAAACGGCTTTTACGGGGGGCATGAGAAAACGGCTCAGCCCGCCCATCAGCCGACACGTCCGGCTGGTACGAGCACTGTCTTCGCGCTTGATAGCGCTCGACAGGGCAGTTCGCTTTGCTCACAATTAGCTTTAACGGCTCAGCCCGCCCATCTGTCATCATCCCTTTCGGTCTGAGTCATCGTCAGGTCATCACAGCCGTAAAAAGAGTTGCGGGAAA
Source organism: Candidatus Iainarchaeum sp. (assembly GCA_026396975.1). Taxonomy (GTDB): domain Archaea; phylum Iainarchaeota; class Iainarchaeia; order Iainarchaeales; genus JAPLVT01. The sequence continues at coordinate 2,179 of JAPLVT010000067.1, read as the reverse complement.
AGGTTTATTAACTGCCCCCGGCAATAATCTATTATGGCTGCTTTACCAGGAAGACCGCTTGGAAGACCGCAGAAAAGGCGCGGGACAGAGAGCGTTGGACAGCTGGCAAGCTGGATGCTCGGAAAAGCCGGCACTGCTTGGGCAATGCGGTTTAGAATGACTGGCAAGGGGCCAAGAACCCCGATTAAGACCGCACTCAAAAAAGCCCAAAAACTGACGAGAAAATAAGCCGGAATAGGCACTGTTTTTTTCTCATGGAAAGGCTTTAAAATCTGCTCGCTGGCTAAGATTATTTGCTTTATTCTAACGCTTGTTTTGTGAAATCTGGAGGTTTTTTTTATGGCAAAGGGCACTAGGGGGAAAGAACCGGCAGCAGAAGCGCCGAAGGCAAGGGCTGTTGAGGAAGAAAAGAGCATCAAAAAGGAAATGGAAGCCCTGGAAGAAAGCGGAGAGGAAATCCCTGAGGAAAAGCTGCCTTTCCCGCGCGCTACAATCGTTAATATGCTTAGGAAGCACCTTTCAAAAGGGAAGCAGATCAAGGGCCAGGTAAAGGACGAAATGAATATCTGGCTTGGCCACATGGTTGAAAGGGTTGCCCAAAAAATGGACACTCATCCTTACAGTTACGTTGACGGCGGCATGCTGCGCGAAGCAATAGAGCTGTACGAAACAGTGCAGGACATTGAAAAGGAAAAAGAGCGCATCATAAAGCAGCTTGAAAGCATCAAGGCTGCCTGCGACGTCCTCATAAACGAAGTCGACCGCAAATTCAGGAAATAATTTTTGCGGCCAGCACTTTGGCCGGCAGGAAATTCAGGAAGTAACTTTTTCAATTTCTTCTTTCCACAAAAGTTCCTTTACTTTTTTTGCAACCGCGCCGTGCGGGTTCCTGAAAAGGAACGCTTCAATCACAGCCGCGTTGTGGCATTTGCGTGCAGCGCTTGCTTTTTCAAAATCGATTATCACTGGGAGCGCTTTTCCCTTGCGCATGTGCACCAGAATGTTCGCTCCCTTGCCAGCGAGCTGCCCGTGGTCCAAGCCGATTTTATCGAGAGCCTTTGCTTGTTTCAGCAGTTCGCGCACGAATGACTGCAATTGTTTCTTTTTTGGCCCGCTGAAAAGCCATTCGCTGAAAGTTTTCCCTTCCACAAACCCCATCAGAATAACCCTTTTTTCCAAATCAAAGCCCGCGAGCTTAGGCCCGACGCCCGCGCTGTTCGCGAGCGTGAGGTTTTCCGCTTCCCTTTCCGCCATCCGCCAGCGCTTGCTTTTCTCCCTTTCAACCTTCGCAACAAACTTTTTTCCCTTGCTGTTCCGCACGAGGAAGATCTCGCTGCTCCAGCCTTTCGCAAGCTTGCGGGCAAGCGAAAGCCTTTTCTCTTTCAGAAAACCGTTGAGCCGCGATTCCGTGCTTTCCATAATGAATTTAAATTGAAATAACCAATTTATTATAATCGCATATGCCTGAAGAGAAGATTGTGAAAAGCGGCACCCCCGGATTGGACGAGATTTTCGCCATCAGGGGATTCAAGCCGCGCAGCAGCATTTTGGTAAGCGGCGAGCCAGGCGCAGGCAAGAGCATTCTTGCGCTCCAGTTCATCTACAACGGCGCGCGGCTTTACGGCGAAGCCGGCGTTTTCGTTACCTCCGAGCAAAGCGTTGAAAAAGTGCGGGAAACCGCGAGAAGCGTCGGCATGGGCCTGGAGCAGTTCGAAAAAAACGGCCTAGTCACTCTGCTGAAAGTTCCAGTAATGAAGGGCGGCGAAATGATGCCGGAAGAGCTTTTTAGGCACATCAGGAGGGGCGACGTAAAGAGGGCCGCAATCGACAGCATCACGCCATTCGAATACCTGACTTCTGATATGAAGGACTTCAGGCTGAAGCTCCTCACTTTCGTCGAAATGATTACAAAAGAAAACACAACGCTGCTTGTGACAGCCGACAAGAGAAAAACCGATTTCGACAACGTTGAATTCAACTACGAGGACTTCCTTTTCGACGGCCTCATACTAATGGGAAGAATGCGAAAGGCAGTCAGCTTCGAGAGAGTGCTCACCGTAATAAAAATGAGGGGAACAGAACACAGCTCGGATTTGCACCCTGTTGAAATATCGGAAAAAGGGCTCATAGTAAGAACACTGCAGGAACTGTAAGCCCGAACAAGGAATTGAAACTGGAT
>JAPLVT010000035.1 GCA_026396975.1 Candidatus Iainarchaeum sp. | reverse complement strand
AAATTCAGTTTGTTGCAAAAAATTTGAGTTCCGGCAGGGAGGTTTTGGGGTATGAAGATTTTTCACGAAAACGACGCTTCAACAGAGCCCTTGAAGGGCAAAACCATCGCCATAATCGGATACGGCAACCAAGGCAGGCCACAGGCTTTGTGCCTGAGGGACAGCGGCCTTAACGTTATTGTCGGCTCGATAAAGGACGCGAGCTTCGGCAAGGCTGTCGCAGACGGCTTCGAGGCAATGCCTATAGCCGAAGCCGCCGAGCGCGCGGATTTGATACAGATTCTGTTGCCCGACGAGATTCAGGGGGACGTTTACGCAAAGGAAATCGCAAAGCATGTGGGAAAGGGAAAAATTTTGTGCTGCTCGCACGGCTTCAGCATTGTCTTCAAGCGCATTGTGCCTCCAAAGGACGCTGATGTGATAATGGTCGCCCCCAAGAGCCCGGGCAGCGAGGAGCGCAAGGAATACGAGCGGGGCTTTGGTGTTCCGGGGCTGATTGCTGTTTACCAGAACCCGAGCGGAAAAGCAAAGCAGTACGCGCTTGCTTACGCGAAAGCAATGGGCTACACCAGGGCCGGAGTGATTGAATGCACTTTCCAGCAGGAAACATACAGTGACCTTTCGGCGAGCAGGCGGTGCTGTGCGGCGGAGTGACAGAGCTGATAAAAGCCGGCTTTGAAACTCTCACCGAAGCAGGCTATCCGCCGGAAATCGCTTACTTCGAGTGCCTCAACGAGCTGAAGCTGATTGTAGACCTTATTTACGAGGGCGGCCTCGAGTTAATGTGGCAGCGCGTGAGCAACACTGCTGAGTACGGCGGCAGGACGAGAGGGCCTGTTGTCATAGGAAAGGAATCCCGCAAAGCCATGAAAAAGCTGCTGAAGGATGTTGAAAGCGGAAAATTCGCCGCAGAGTGGGTCAAGGAATGGAAGAGCGGCGGCAAAAAATTCAAGAAACTCAGGGAGCAGCAGGCAAAGGAAAAGATTGAAGTCGTCGGAAAAGAAATAAGGGCGCTGTTCGAGAAAAAATAGGTCTTTCAAAATGAAACCCGAGGAAGTAAAGCGCCTTCCGGCCGCGGAGGCATTGCTTTTCGCGGACGGGCTGCGCGAGGAAGAAATAGGCAAGCCGTTCATCGCGATAGCCAACAGCTTCAACGAGATAACACCAGGGCACATCCACCTCAACAAGCTCGGCGAAGCGGTTAAGCGCGGCGTTAGGGAAGCCGGCGCTGTTCCGCTTGAATTCCACACTATTGGAGTCTGCGACGGAATCGCGATGGGCCACAGCGGAATGAAATACTCCCTTCCCAGCAGGGAAACAATTGCGGACAGCATCGAGGAAATGGTTCGCTCCCACGGGATATTCGCTGGAATTGTTTTCATCGCCGCCTGCGACAAAAACATTCCGGGGCACCTCAAAGCAGCAGCGCGCCTCAATCTCCCGAGCGTTTTCGTTACCGCCGGTCCAATGCAGCCCGGTGTTTACAAGGGCAAAAAAATTGGCGTTAAAGCCGCGTTCGAAGCGCGGGCACAACTGGAAGCCGGAAAAATTTCCAGGGAAGAATACCGCCAGATTGTCTGCTCCGCCTGCCCGGGCGCCGGCACCTGCGCTGGATTGTACACAGCGAACAGCATGGCTTGCGTAACCGAAGCTCTTGGCCTTAGCCTGCCGCTGTGCGCGACAACAGCAGCGCTCGACCCCGCAAAAGAGCAGATTGCTTTTGAAAGCGGGAAGCTGGCAGTTGAATTGGCGGCAAAAAATCTGACTGCCAGAAAAATAATGACGCCCGCGGCTTTCGGGAATGCTTTGCGCGTCGACATGGCAATCGGCGCGAGCACGAACACCATGCTGCATGTTCCGGACATTGCGGCCGAAGCAGGCGTTAAGATTGACCTGAAAAAAATCGGCGGGCTCAGCGGGACAACGCCAAACCTTGTGAAATTGAACCCTTCTTCGGATTACTTTATGACAGACCTGCATGAAGCCGGCGGAATTCCCGCTGTAATGGCAGAGCTGAAAAAGAAAAATTTAATCGCAGATACAGCAACCGTTGAAGGAAAAATGTTTGGCAGGCTCGCGGGCGCTTCAATAAAGAACAAGGAAGTAATCAGGCCGATTGAAAATCCCTACAGCAAGAGCGGCGGAATTGCAATACTTTACGGCAATCTCGCGCCGGAGGGAAGCGTTGTCAAAACAAGCGGCATCAGCCCGCAATTTCCCCAAATTTTTGAGGGGAAAGCGTTTGTTTTTGACAGCGAAGAGGACGCGGGTGCTTTCATCGCAAAGGGAAAAATCCCGAAAGCCAGCGTTATCGTAATCCGCTACGAGGGAATGGTTGGAGGCCCCGGCATGAGGGAAATGCTTTACCCTACAGCCGGAATTTCAGGCCTCGGCCTGGACGACCACGTTGCGCTGCTTACGGACGGCAGGTTCAGCGGCGCCACCAGGGGCGCGTGCATCGGCCACATTGCCCCGGAAGCCGCTTTGGGCGGGAACATCGCGCTTGCGCGCAACGGCGACACGATTAAGATTGATTTGAAAAAGAAGAGAATTGATTTGCGGGTGAGCCTGGCTGAGCTTAAAAAAAGAAAATCCGCCTGGAAGAAGAAATTTAAATTGTGCGAACTGCCTGAAGGGGTTTTAAGGAATTATCGGGAAAGGCTTTTGCGGAAATGATTTTTAAGGATTTATCAGAGAAGTTTTTTGCGGAAATGATTTTCTATGCAGCAAACAATTACAGAAAAAATTATCGCTTCGCACTGCGGAAAAAAAGATGTTTCGCCCGGCGGGCTAATTGAAGCGCGCGTTGACCTTGTTTTCGGCAACGATATCACGGCGCCGATTGCGATAGAGGAATTCCGCAAGGCCGGCATTGCGAAAGTTTTCGACAGGGGGAAAGTAATGGTGATTCCCGACCATTTCACGCCCAACAAGGACATCAAGACAGCGCAGCAGACAAAACTAATGCGCGAGTTCGCCAGGGAGCAAGGGCTTACGAATTATTTTGAGGTTGGAAGGATTGGCATTGAGCACGTTTTCCTGCACGAGCAGGGATTCGCGCGCCCGGGAATGGTTATTGTGGGCGCTGACTCGCATAGTTGCACTTACGGCGCGCTCGGGGCGTTCGCCACCGGTGTAGGGAGCACTGACATGGCTGCAGCCATGGCTCTTGGGAGATTGTGGTTCAAGGTTCCCGAAAGCCAATTGTTCAATTTCATCGGCAAATTGCAGCCCTTTGTTTCAGGCAAGGACATCATTCTTTTCACTATCGGCGAGATTGGCGTTGACGGCGCGCTTTACAAGGCAATGGAATTCTCAGGGAGCACTATAAAAGCGCTCTCGATGGACAGCAGGTTCAGCATCTGCAACATGGCGATTGAAGCCGGCGGCAAATCCGGAATTATTGCCCCGGACGCAAAAACCCTCGCTTATGTTAAGAGCGTTTCAAAAAAGCCCTTCAAAATTTACAAAAGCGACAAGGGAGCGCAGTATGCGGAAAAATTCGATTTCAATGCCGCAAAGATTGAGCCGCAGGTCGCTTTCCCGCATCTCCCAGAAAACAGCAAGCCTGTTTCGGAAGCAAGCGGCATTGAAATAGACCAGGCTGTCATAGGCAGCTGCACAAACGGGAGAATGGAAGACCTTCGC
>JAPLVT010000051.1 GCA_026396975.1 Candidatus Iainarchaeum sp. | reverse complement strand
ATCTGCAGATTTCCAACGTGCAGGGTTGGCACGCGGATTCCACCTCAAAAATGGTGGAATACGTTGTTTTAGAGAGTTGGCGAAAAAAAGCGTGGTGCTGATGCAAAAAGTGGTTTTGTTGCTGTTGTGCGCTGTGCTTTTGTCCGGCGCAGGGCATGCGTTGACTGTTGACATGAACAGCTTTGGCATTGTTTCCTCAAGCGGCGGCGCGGGCAGCAGTGATTACAACATAAATATTTCTGTCGGGCAGCAGGCTGTTGGAACTGCTTCTTCGGCAAATTATGTTACCTACATGGGCTTTTATTTCGGCTCGAGCGACACGACAGCGCCCGAAGTAACTATACTGAGCCCAACGCAGTCAGTGACCACCGGCAATACTGTAACTTTTTCTTTCATCGGAACAGATGATGCTTCTGCAATCGCAAAATACTGGGTGAAAATTGACAGCGGGAACTGGATTGACAACGGCACTGCAACCACTTACACTTTCTCTATAGGAAGCGGGCAAGTGCTGCCAGTGGAGCACACCTTTTACGTTAAAGCCACAAATGATGCTGTGCCTGACCTGAACAGCGCTGTTGCGAGCAAGACACTGCGCTTTGAGTCCGCAACAAGCGGGGCCGGCGGCCCAGGCGCGGGCGCAGCGCCCGGCGGGGCAACAGAAGCGCTGGAGCCAATAGAGATTTTTAACGCAATCAGAACTTTTACTCCTCTTGCGGAGCCGAGCATTCCTGTTTTGGACCAGACAGTGCAGGGCGTTGACCTGCAGAAGAAAAGGTTTGCTGCCCCAGACGAACTGTTGATTAACAGGAGAATAAATGTTTTTGCGCTGATGGGCGCCGGCGGTGTCAGCAGCTACTGGCACAAGGTTTTCATCGAGGTTTGGAACATCGGCAGTGCGCCGCTTTTCGGCTTGGAAGTGATAGAGGGCATTGGGAAGGAGATAGTTGCAAGCGCTGCGGAAATACACAGCAGCGATTCCTTTGAAGTGATAGAGCCGGACCCAGTACTGCGCTTCTTTGTGGGAGACATGCAGCCGGGAGAAAAGAAAACAGTTTCCTATGATTTTAACAGGAGCCCAGAACAAGGCCCTGTGACACAGGAGATGTTCAACAAAATGGGTTCGCCGACAGCGCTTGTGGTGCTGCAGCCCGGGGACGCCTGCCTTGGGGTTTACTGCAACGACAGCAATCCCTGCACGAGGGATTATTGCAGCAAAGGCGAATGCGTTTTCGCTCCTATGAACGAGGGCGCAAAGTGCATGGAAGGCCGTGTCTGCCAGCGGGGCGTGTGTGCGGCTGCTCCAATGCCCACACCGGGAATAACGCTTCCCACCACACAGGTGACGCCTCTTGAGTATGCCGCCATAATCGCGCTTGCGGGGGCAGTCACGCTTGGCGTTGCATGGCAGTTTACTGTGGGAAAATGGAGAAAGAGGCGCCCAAGGATTGGCGGATGACTGTGTGGTGCGGGTGATTTCTTTTTGAAGAAAGCTTGCCTGTTATTTTTAACCGCGCTTTTCGCTTTGTTGGCTTTTGCGGCCTGCACTGCAGCCGTTGTGAGCGGCAACTATGTTTTGCCCGAGCGCAATCTTGTTGTGATAGAGGCGGATGCCAACGGCGCACAGTTGGAGAAGCGGGTGGCCGAGCAGGCAGACCTGCTGTTCAGCAGGGAGATGAAGACAGCCGCCCTGCTAGGGCCCAGCGGGGTTACGGGCTATAGGGCGACTGTTACCCTAAATCTGCGGAATGTCAGCGGAAGGCAGCTTGCGGGGGTTTCTTTGATTGAAACAATACCAAAGGAAATTGCGGGCAGCACTGCCAGCGTGCAAAGCGATTCGAATTTTTTGGTTCTTGAAAGCGACCCGCTGATAAAGTTCCAGGCGGGCACTATGGGGGCGGGCGATACTGTGCGCGTTAGCTATTCAGTGGCTCTTGGCGCAGAAAACCCTGAGGCGCTGGAGGCGGTTTTCAGGGGGATGAGCGTGCCGCTGGCTCTTATTCCAATCAGCGGGACTGACTGCACGGGCGTGATGTGCAACGATTTCAACCCGTGCACCGTGGATTATTGCCATGATAGGCAGTGCGTTTTTGATAATGCCCCAGACGGCTTGCAGTGTGGTGCTGGAATGGTTTGCGTGAAAGGCAGGTGCCAGAGTTTTAAGAATCCCGACCTGATTGTTCTTGCCGGCGTTGTGATAATTGTCGTTGTTTTGTTGTCAGTGCTGGCTTCAGTTTTAATGGCAAGGGGAAAGCGAAAGAAATAGGCGGTTGGGGTCTTTCAGTATTTTTTGAGCAGGCAGCTGCCTTTGGCGTCTGATGTTATGAGCAAATGCAAGTCGCTGGTGTTTCTTAGTTCTGCTGCGCTTCCGGCGTAGCAGTGGACGTTTACTGTTTCTTTTCCAAGCAGCTGCGCCAGTTCGACTGCTGGCGTGTAGTCTGCGTCTCCGCTTAATAGCAGGGCTGTTTCATATTTGTTTTGGAAAGCGCCTTTTATCATGTCGCAAACCAGCATGATATCGATGCCTTTTTCCTTGGAGATTTTGCGCAGCCCTGACAATTTTAGGAAAGATTCTATTTTTGGCAGGCATCCATTGCAGAACCCGGCTTTCTTTTTGGCGGACTCAATTTTGCTGTTTTTTGTTAGGTACTTCAGTTTTCTCGCCCTGATGACAAGGTTTGGTATTTCTTTTGTAAGTTTTGAATGAAAACGCTGTTGTTCGGCGAACTGCCTTTGCTCAATTTTGAAGCTTTTTGTCGCATCATAATAGAAGACCTTTTGGATCTCATAATGCTTTGAAATCTCGCCGTAGAGCCATTTGTAACTGAACAGGTCAAATAGCTTGTTTTCCTTCAGCGCATGGTAGGTGTTGGAGCCGTCGATAAACAAGTGTGCTTTTTTTAGAGCCATAATAAAAGTAAGCCCGGGTTTGCCGAAGCACCCCCGGGGACGCAATAATAATTCCTATGCATTCCAGTGTTTTTAAACGTTTCTAATGGTACGCCAGCAAGCGAAAAAACGCGCCCAACGCATTTATTGCAATTCATACATTAATTAACACCAAGGGCAAATAAAAACGATTTGGAAGAGCGCTCTTCCGCTGAATTCGCGGGAAATAAACTTGCAGTGTTTTAACCGCGGGCGTTTTGGCGGTGATGGTTTAATTGCGGTTGCTTGTGGCTGTTGCGTGCACATGGCCTGGCATGACAGCCAGTTCAGCAAGTGTGTCATGCGTCGGAAGGTTTTTATTTTTGAACGCTGTTTCTGTTTGCAGCAAAGCAAAAAAGGGTGCTTGTTTTGGGCGGCGGTAAAACAAAGGGCGGCGCGAGGCGCAAGAACAGGGAAAGATACCTGAAAAGCGCTAGCCGCCGGGCTGAATCCGCGGCGCGAAGAAAAAATTCAGTTGCGGGGGCATCGGCTTCCATGAAAAGCGCTGCCGCAAAGGCTCCTGCGAAAAGCGGCGCGATTGCCGGCGGCAGCGCAATGAACATTGCGTCAAAAGGCGGCATTATTGTCGGCAATAGCGCGAGGAATATTGCGGCTAAAAGCAGCGTTATTGTCAGGAGCGGCGCAAGGCAGCTTGCATCGAGAGCCGCGAGCGTGCGGAACAGCGCGGTATTGCAGGGTGGCGCGCGCCGGTTTGCGGCCCGGGCTGCGGCTGTTGGGAGCAGCGTTGATGTCAAGGGCAGGGCAAAGCAGCTTGTATCCAAAGCCGCGGGCATGAGAAGCAGTGCGATTGTGCAGGGCAGCGCACGGCAGGTAAGCGTTTTCTTCAAGGACCTGCTGCAAAAGCAAAGGCGGTTCGGCGGAGCAGCCGCAGGGCCTTCGCAGCAGCGAAGGGGCGCGAGGCTTTTTACTCCGCAGGAGATTGTTGATTATTATCGGGCTCACCACAGGCTGCCGCCGGAGCTCGAAAGGCGCAAGCCAAAGTAAACTACCCACGACTAAAGGAGATGGGCTTCCTTTGCGACACGGGATGCGATTGCTTTTGGGCCTTTGCGCCCGCGGGCCACGGATGCAGCGGCAAGCAGTTTTGGCTTTTTTTTGGGCTGTTTCGCGGTTTAGGGTGTTTTAACGGCTTTTGGCGGCAGTATAGGCTGCCTGCGCTTTTCCTTTGGCGCTTGCGCCGGATTAAAAACATTTAAAACGCTTTCTATTTTACATTAATGTAACTAAAGCTTTGGTTAGCGGTTTTTGGCGCCTGGTGCGTGTGATTGCTTGGAATTGATGCCTAGACACAGCAGTGTATTTTTGGCTTAATCCAGCTTTCAGCATGCCGTCAGCGTAAAACCGTTTTCCGCGTCAGCGGGGGAATTGTTCTTGGTTTTTACTGTAAGCGACCACTTTCTTGTTCCGAAGCATATCCTGTTGAGCAAGGAAGAGGCGGAAGAGCTGTTCAAGAAGTACGGATTGCAGTTGAACCAGTTGCCGCAGATTCTTTTGTCAGACCCTGCTATTGCGGAGCTTCTGCCCCGCAAGGGCGATATCGTGAAAATAATAAGGAACAGCCCCACGGCCGGCAAGACGATTTACTACAGAATGGTTGTCTGAAAGGCGTTTCTGAAAAAAAATTTGTTTGAGGGAAAAAAATTGTTTGGAAAAATTTTGTTTTGAAAAAAATTGGATTGCAAAAAATTGGACTGCGCAGCCGGAATTTATTTTTGTAAAAAGAATTGTTTTGAAAAAAATTGTTTTGATTGCAAGGGATTGATGGTTGATGAACACTTGGCCTTTGGTTGACGCGTATTTCCGGGACAGGAGCTTCGCGCAAATGGAGATAGCGTCCTTCGACCAGTTCATTGAAAAAAAGCTGCCGGAGATAATCGACGAGAGCAAGGAAATCATTCCGAAGATTGAGGAAGTAAAAGTCGAGATGAGCGATATCGAGATTTTGAAGCCGCGCATTGTTGAAGCGGACGGAAGCCCGAGGAATAACTTTTTTCCCATGGAGGCGCGCACAAGGAACAGGACCTACAGCGGCCCGATTTACCTTACCATGCGCCTGCTGAGGAGAGATGTAGAGCAGGATGTAAGGCGCGCGTGCATCGGCGAGCTGCCGATAATGCTGAAGAGCAAGCTTTGCTGGCTCAGTGGAAAGAACCCGGACGAACTTGTTGAGATGGGCGAAGACCCCATGGACCCTGGCGCTTACTTCATAATAAACGGGAGCGAGAAAGCGCTCATGACGCAGGAAGTCCTGAGCAGCGATAGGGTGCTGATAAGTGAGGAACTGAAGGGGGTTTCCGCAGAGGTAATAAGCACGAAGGGCGCGTTCAAGGGCAGGGTAAGGGTAACCCGCAGGCTGGACGGAATGCTTTACGTTTTTTTCCCGGCTTCGCCGAAAAAACTCAAATTGTTTGTCCTTTTGAAAGCGCTTGGCTTGAAAACCATCCGCGAAATAAAAGATGCCTTCCCTGAAGAAAAGGAAATGGAAAACGACGTTATGGTGAACTGGGAGAACACCTTTGTAAAAAACGAGGAGGAAGCCCTGGATAAGATAGGAAAGTTCGTTGCACCGGGGCAGGTAATAGACTACCGGCTGAGGAGGGCGCAGGAAGTAATCGACGCTTTCCTTTTGCCGCACATCGGGCAGAAAAAGGATGACAGGTTAACGAAAGCCTACTACCTTACGATGATGGCGACCAAGGCGATTGAAAGGTCCTACGGTCTCAGGGGAGAGGACGACAAGGACCACTACGCGAACAAGCGCCTCGAGCTCTCGGGAAAGCTGATGGAGCATTTGTTCAGGTACAGTTTCAAGTATTTCATAAAGGACCTGCGCTTCCAGATTGACAGGACAGTTACAAGGAGAAGGAAGCTTAACATCAGCACAATCGTGAGACCAGGCGCGGTCAGCGAGAGGATAAGGTTCGCGATGAGCACTGGCAACTGGATAGGCAGGTCAACTGGCGTCAGCAAGTTCATGGACAGGGTTAATTTTTTGAGCCCCCTCACTGACCTGCGCAAGATTAAGAGCCCGCTGAACAAAAACAGGGAACTGTACGAGGCAAGGGATGTGCACGGCACCCACTGGGGCAGGCTCGATCCCATAGAAACTCCTGACGGCCCGCAGTGCGGGTTAGTGAAAAACCTTTCGCTTATGGCTGAAGTGACAACCGAAACAGAAGAGGACCCGATTGAAAAACTGCTGAACAAAAAGGGAGTGAAGCTGAGGAAGCTTTAAGAGGTGCAAGCGATGCCCGCGAAAAA
>JAPLVT010000007.1 GCA_026396975.1 Candidatus Iainarchaeum sp. | reverse complement strand
GCTTATCAACGCGGTCGGGCTGCCAACTCCGGGGCATAAAGAAATAGAGAAAGAACTTTTGCTGCTGCAGAAATGCAAGATTCCTGCAATCGCTTCAATTTACGGGAACAGCGTTGAAGAATATGCTAAAATTGCTTCCTTTGTTTCACGCTTCAAGCCAGGGATGATTGAACTGAACATGAGCTGCCCGCACTCGAAAGGGCAGGGGCAGCCGTTCGGAGTGGAATGCAGAATTGCGGGCGAGGTCGTAAGCGCCGTGAAGGAAGCAGCGGGCGGCATTCCAATAATGCCGAAGCTCACGCCGCAGGCTCTGAACATTGCAGAAATTGCTGCTGCCTGCGAGAAAGCAGGCGCTGACGCAATCTGCGCTATTAATACTGTTGGCCCCGGAATGCTGATTAACGCCGAAGCGCGAAAGCCGGTGCTCGCGAACAAATTCGGCGGCTTGTCTGGACCGGCAATAAAGCCGGTTGCGCTCAAGTGCGTTTACCAAATCTATGAGGCAGTGAAAGTGCCTATTCTTGGGATGGTCGGAATCACTACAGGCAGGGACGCGATTGAAATGGCAATGGCGGGCGCTACCGCGATTGGCGTTGGAAGCGCGGTGCACTACAGGGGCATCGGCGTGTTCAAAAAAATCTGCGCTGAAATGGAAGAATGGATGAGAAAGAACAAGGTGAAAAGCTTGGAAGAGATACGGGGCTGTGCACATGAGTGAACAACCAGCAATGGCAAGAATCACAAAAATAGTGCAGGAAACGCCAAGCATGAAAACATTCTACCTGGATTTTCCTTTGAAGGCAAGACCAGGGCAGTTCGCAATGGTCTGGCTGCCTAGCTGCGATGAAAAGCCGTTCACGCTGACTGCCACTGGAAAAGAGTGCGCTATTACCGTGCAGGCGAAGGGAAAATTCACTGAAAAATTGTTTGAATTAAATGAAAGGGATTTGATTGGAATACGGGGCCCTTATGGAAACGGATTCGATGTTAAGGGAGTGAAGAAAGCGTGCATTGTCGCGGGCGGTTGCGGAGCCGCGCCTATACTGCTGCTCGCGGAAGAGCTGCACAGGAAAAAAGTGAAAATAGCAATCATCAATGGCGCGAAAACCGGTGCTGAGTGCCTGTTCAGCAAAAAGCTTGGCAAACTAACAAAAGAATTCTACATAACCACTGATGATGGCTCGCTCGGAGAAAAGGGATTCACAACAACCATGCTGGAAAAATTGCTGCAAAAGAAAAAGTTTGACTGCGTTTTCGGCTGCGGGCCGGAAGTAATGCTGAAAAAGGTGTTTGAAATTTGCGAAAAGCACAAGGTGAAATGCCAGCTTAATTTAGAACGGTATATGCGGTGCGGCGGCATGGGCGTTTGCGGTTCATGTGCAATTGGAAAATTTTTGGTTTGCAAAGACGGGCCAGTGTTTTCTTCAGAACAACTAAGAAAGATGAAAGAATTCGGTCAGACTGCAATGCTAAAGTGCGGAAAAGAAGTAACTGTGAAGGAGTTCGCGGACTGGAGGCAGAAATAATTGCCGCAAAAATCGCCTTGGCGACACGCTCGGCCAATAATTCCATTTAAAAATTTATTCAGAGTAGTTTTCTAGCGATTTGCGGGGTTGGGGAAAAGTGCATCCGAACAGGAAAAAGCTGCAGGACGAGATGGCAAAGTGGCAGGACGACTTTGAGAAGCGCTTAACCGACTGCATCGGAAAGCGCAAGCTGCGCAGCAAGAACGTTATTTCCATCGACGACCTATCAAAAGAGGAAATGGACCTCATTTTCGACTGCACCAAATTGTTCAAGGAGTTTATTGTAAAGCCCGACAGGAAAATGGGTCTTCTGAAGGGCACCTCGCAGGTGAACTTTTTCTTTGAAGACAGCACACGGACGCGCAGCAGTTTCGAACTTGCGGGAAAGCACCTTGGAATTGACACTATCAATATCAGCAAGGGCGGCAGCAGCATGGACAAGAAAGGCGAAACCCTTAACGACACCGCCCGGACGCTTGACAAGATGCACGCCGACGTGATAATCCTGCGGCACAGCAAGGCGGGAACTCCGCAGATGATTGCGGACCAGATAAAAGCCGCCGTGATTAGCGGCGGCGACGGCTGGCATGAGCATCCCACGCAGGCGCTGCTGGACCTTTACACAATTTTGGACAAGAAGGGGAAAATTTCCGGCAACAAGGTGGTGATTGTGGGAGACATAAAGCACAGCAGGGTCGCGGGCTCGCTGATAAGGGCGCTGAACAAGTATGATATAGAGCCGCGGATTGCGGGGCCGCCTACGCTTATCCCATTCGGCCTCGAAAAAGTTTTCAAGTGCAAGGTTTTCTACTCCCTTGAAGAAGCAATCAAAGGAGTTGACGTTATTTATGCGCTCCGCATACAGCTCGAGAGAGCCGCGGGCGCGGAAATTCCGACCGTGCGCGAGTACAGCAAGACATACTGCATCAACCCGGCGCGGCTTGCGATGGCAAAGCCGGACGCAATAGTGATGCACCCGGGACCGATTAACAGGGAAGTTGATTTGCGCACAGAAGTAATGGATGGGCCGCAGAGCGCTGTCGAAGACCAAGTGGAAAACGGCTTCGCGTGCAGGCTCGCGCTATTGTATCTGCTGCTTGGGGGCGACAGGAGATGACAACACTGCTCATAAAGGGAGGAAAAGTTGTCGACCCCGCGAACAAGGTCGAGCACCTTGCGGATGTTCTCATAGAGAACGGGAAAATAAAAAAAGTCGGCAGCATCAAGGAGAAAGCCGACGAAACAATAGACGCAAAAGGGTTGATTGTTTGCCCAGGCCTGATTGACATGCACGTGCACCTGAGGGAACCCGGCAGGGAGGATAAGGAAACAATCGCGACAGCATCGCGCGCGGCAGCGCACGGCGGTTTCACAACAATTGTGGGAATGCCAAACACTAACCCCACAGCCGACAACCAGACGGTGATAGAATTTGTTTTGAGCAAGGCGCGCAAAGAAGCAGTAGTGAATGTTTTGCCTGTCGGCGCGATTACTGTGAAGCGCGAGGGGCACAATCTTGCTGAAATCGGCGAGCTGAAAAAAACCGGCGCTGTTGCTGTCAGCGACGACGGCGCTGACATCCAGGACGCGAACGTAATGAGAAGGGCTCTTGAATACTGCACCATGTGGAAAATGCCGGTGATATCGCACAGCGAGGACATTCGGCTTAGCGCCGGCGGCGCAATGCACGAGGGGCTTGTCAGCACTGAGCTCGGGCTGCCTGGAAAGCCTGCGGCAGCCGAAGAGGTCATGATCGCGAGGGAAATAATTTTGAGCAGCAGCGTTGGCTGCCCGATTCACTTCACGCACGTTAGCGCGAAGGGAAGCGTTGAACTTATAAGGGACGCGAAAAAGAGGGGCTGCAATGTTTCCGCTGACACCTGCCCGCATTACTTCTCGCTGACTGATGAAGCTGTAAGGGGCTATAACGCGAACGCGAAAATGAACCCGCCTCTGAGGCCAAAAGAGCACGTTGCGGCGGTTAAAGAAGGGCTGAAAGATGGAACGATTGATGTTATTGCCACTGACCACGCGCCGCATTTGTTAGTGGACAAGTTTTTGGAGTTTGAGGAATGCGAAAGCGGCATCGTTGGTTTGGAGACAGCTGTTCCTCTGGTGATTTCAAGGCTTGTGGATGCGAAAGTGCTTTCGCTGAGCGACGCGATTGCGAAGATGACTGTTAATCCCGCGAAAGTCCTGCATCTTGACAAGGGCACTCTTAGCCCGGGCGCTGACGCCGACGTTACAATAATTGACATTGAGACGGAGAAAACCGTAAAGCCTGAGGAATTCCAGACCAAGGGCAGGAACACTCCTTTCGGCGGATGGAAACTAGGGGGCTGGCCGGTGCACACCATTGTCGGCGGAAAAATAGTGATGAGAGACGGAAAAATAAAAGAGTGAGTTAGCCGTCTTCTGCAATTTTTTCAGCGATTGCAATTATTTCTTTTGTTTCTTTTTTGTAAATCTGTTTTTTGTTTGGTATCAGCCCTTTCTTGGCGGCTCTTGCCCCTATTTCTTCGATAAGCGGCTTTGTGGCCCTGTGCAGCCTTGTCCATGTTTGCCTTGCACCGCTTTCCCATGAGGATAGGTTTCCGGCAAAACTGAAAAGCCTTTCAACAAACTGTGTACTTATTCCCTTTTCGTGCGCCTCCGGCAAAATGTCC
>JAPLVT010000112.1 GCA_026396975.1 Candidatus Iainarchaeum sp. | reverse complement strand
AGCCTCAGCGTGTCGCGCGCGCCCAATCCGCAGGGGGCGATGCCAAACTCTTTTCCTGCCTCCAGCAGCGCGCGCCATAATTTTTGCGCGTGCTTTGCGCCGAAGTAAATCTCAAAACCATCCTCGCCCGTGTAACCGCTCCTGCTAACAACGCACGGCGCGCCGCCAACCTTCATTTCCTTAAAATTGTAATACTTCAAATCGCCGAGCGGCTCTGCAGCGATTTTCTGCAAAGCCAGCGCGGCTTTCGGCCCCTGAATGTCGATTTTCGCGTTTTTTGCGCGCAACCCTTCCACGCTCACGCTTAGTCCCGCGGCGTTTTCCTTTGCAATCCGCAGGTCGGTGTCGTACGGCCCCGCGTTCACGACAAGCCAGAATTTTTCTTCCGCAAACTTGTATATTGTTAGGTCGTCGACTATTCCGCCTTTTTCATTGCAGATTGCGCCGAGTTTAATTTCACCCGCGCACATTTTGGAAATGTCGCGCACGACAATCCGCTGTATCAACCGCTGCGCGTCCTTTCCCTCCACAAGAAGCGCCCCCATATGCGAGACATCAAACAGCCCGCATCGCTCGCGCACCGCATTGTGCTCGGCGATTGGCATCGAGTAATAAACCGGCAGCAGCCAGCCGTGGAAATCAGTTATAGTGGCACCGAGCCTTTCGTGCTCCGCAAACAATGGCGTTTTTGCCGGCATTCGATTCAATTAACAAAACAAAAATTGCTTAAATCCATTCTTCGCTTTTCCGGCAGCCCAAGCATTAAAATAACCCAAGTGCATCTTAAACCGCGGGCTGCTTGAACAGCCCTTTTTCTTTCAGCGCTGCTTCCATTTTTGCCCTGTCAAAGCCCTCGAGGATGATTCCTTCGATGTCGAGTACCGGAATGCCGACTTCCCTGCTGCCTTCCTCGCGAACGCTCCTGCGCTTTTCAACCATTTCCCGGGCTTTCTCCTTATCGGAAACAACATCGTACTCTTCAAACGCGACGTTATAGCGCTTCAGGACTGCTTTTGCCGCAGCGCATTTAGGGCAGTTCGGCATGCTGTAGACAATTACGGGCATGATGGAAATAACCAGGCGAAAACTATTTAATCAATTGCGGGTTAAAACTAATTGTGGTGGGCTTCTTTTGGCAAAACTGATTCTGGCAGTGCTTGCTAGCACAAAGGGCACTGACATGCAGGCAGTAATAGACTCGATTAAGGCTAAAAAGCTCAATGCGCAGATAGCCTGCGTAATAAGCAACAAGGAAGACGCTTTCGCGCTTGAAAGGGCGCGCTCGCATGGCATCGAGGCAATTTTCCTCGACCCGAAAAATTTCAAGGGAAAGGAAGAGTATGACGCGGAAATAGTCAGGCTGCTTAATGAAAGGAAAGTGCAGCTTGTCCTGCTCATCGGCTACAACAAGTTCGTCACTGCCCCGCTGCTGGACGCTTTCAGGAACAAAATGATGAACATCCACCCTTCTTTGCTGCCTTCTTTCAAGGGCTGGGACAAAAACGTGCACCAGGAAGTGCTTGACGCGGGCTGCAAGGCCAGCGGTTGCACGCTTTTCTTCGTGACAGCCAACCCTGACGCGGGTCCGATAATAGCCCAGAAAGCAGTTGAGGTCGCCGAGGGCGAAACAGTCGATTCGCTTAAGGAGAAAGTGCAGCGCGCCGAGCAGGATGTCATCCTTAAGGCAATAAAATTGTTTGCGAATGGAAAATTGAAAGTGGAAGGAAATAAGGTAAAGGTGCTTAAATAGGGGATTTTGTGTTTGGAGAGCGTGCAACATTATTTTGAGGGTGAGAGTGCTTGGATAGAGTGAAAGTAAAAACCGCGCTTTTGAGCGTTACGGACAAGAGCGGCTTGGAGCATTTCGCAAGGCAGTTGTACGCGCTTGGCGTGGAATTGATTGCCACGGGCGGCACTTACAAAAAGATTTCCGAGGCAAAAGTTCCTGTGAAAAAAATGGAGGAGATAACGCGCTTCCCCGAAATGCTTGACGGCAGGGTGAAAACACTGCAGCCCGAGATTCACGCGGGCATTCTGGCGGACAGGGAAAAGAAAGAGCACATGCAGGTGCTCAAAGGCAGGGGAATAAAGCCGATTGACCTTGTTGTTGTCAACCTTTACCAGTTCAAGGAGACAGTGCGCAAAAAAGGAATTTCGCTCGAGGACGCGATGGAGAACATTGACATTGGCGGCCCGACAATGGTGAGGGCCGCAGCGAAGAACTATAGGGGCGTCGCGATAGTCACTTTCCCAGGCCAGTATGACGCGATAATTGATGAGCTGCGGAAGAACAATTGCTGCCTTTCTCTTCGCACGCGCGAAAAGCTTGCGGCAAAAGCCTTCGAGGAGACAGCCGCGTACGACAGCACGATAAGCCACTTCCTGCACAACAAGTTCATTGGCAAGCAGCACTTTCCCGAAAAGCTTTCGCTTACATTCGAAAAAGCGCAGGACCTCCGCTACGGGGAGAACTGGCACCAGAAAGCCGCTTTCTACAGGGAGCCGCTCGCGGCAAAAAGCAGCGTTGCGCTTGCAAAGCAATTGCACGGAAAAGAGCTTTCATTCAACAACATAAACGACGCGAACGCTGCCATCGAGCTTGCGAAAGAATTCAACGAGCCGTCGGCAGTGATAATAAAGCACGCCAACCCGTGCGGCACTGCATCGGACAGCAGGCTTTCGGTTGCATTCAAAAAAGCCCTTGAGTGCGACAAAACAAGCGCCTTCGGCGGAATCATTACGCTGAACAGGAAATGCGACGCCCCGACAGCCGAGCAGGTTGCCTCTTTCTTCAATGAGATTGTAATCGCCCCGTCTTTCGACAGCAAAGCGCTCGAGATACTGAAGAAAAAAAGGGACTTGCGCGTGCTGCAGCTGCCCGGCATTGAAAAGCCGCACGCCATGAGGGGCATTGATTTCAGGGCAGTGGAGGGCGGCGCGCTGGTGCAAACGCTTGACTCGCACAGGCTCAAGGAAAGCGACTGCAAGCTTGTTTCAAAGCGCAAGCCGACTGTGGGTGAAATGCAGGATCTGCTTTTCGCGTGGAGCGTCGCAAAATACGCCAAAAGCAACGCCATAGTGCTCGCCAAAAACAAGGCGACTGTGGGCGTGGGCGCCGGCCAGATGTCGCGCATCGACAGCACGGAGATCGCGGTCAAAAAGAGCGCGGGCAGGTGCAAGGGCAGCGTTCTCGCTTCGGACGCCTTTTTCCCTTTCAGGGACAACGTTGACCTTGCGGCAAAAGCAGGAATCACAGCAATAATCCAGCCCGGCGGCAGCGTCAAGGACAAGGAAGTAATAGCTGCCGCTGACCAGCACGGCATCGCGATGGTTTTCACGGGAGTAAGGCACTTCCGGCACTGAGCACAGCTTCTGCAGGCTTGCAATGGTTTTCACTGGCGTGCGGCAGAGCAGGCACTGAATGGCAACTTTTAATACTAATTCCACTGCAATTATTTCATATGCTTTTCATTTCTTTTGGCAGGCCCGTAAAGAGGGCGTGGCGTGCTTTGAAGGGCGTGCCTCCCGAAAAAATGCAGAGGGTGCACCAGTTTAGAACCGCCCAGTGGGGGCGTTTGTTCAGGGAATTTGAGGCAACGCCTGATGGGGTAAGGCTGAGGGCAGATCTTGACAGCATCAAAGAGTGGGATAAAAAGGCAAACGAAACCCAGATTGAATATCTTAAAAAATTCCTGCGGTTTGCAAAACAAAACGGGGCTTATAGGACAACGCAGGTCGAAATCAGGAAAGCGTTGAGGTGGTTTATTGACGATGGGGGCAAGCGGGAACTCTAGCCCTGCCTCGTTTTCCCACTGCTTTTTTTCATTCTCAGCAGCGCCTTCTGCCCGATGTCCTTCCTGAAATGCATTTTTTCAAAAGAAATCAGCGCAACTGCCTTGTAGGCGTTCGCAATGCTTTCCCCTATTGCCTTTCCAAGCGCTGTAACGCCCAGAACCCTTCCGCCGCTTGAAACAACTTTTCCGTTCTCAAGCCTTGTGCCCGCGTGGAAAACAACAGAATCGCGCAGCTTTGCGGCTTTTTCCAGGCCAAAAATCTCCTTTCCCTTCTCATAGCTTCCGGGATATCCGCCCGATGCCATCACAACGCAGGTGCAGGCTTTCTTGCTCCATTTTACCTTATGCTCAGCGAGAGTTCCGCCGATGCATGCCTGCAGCACGTGCACGAGGTCGCTTTGCATTCTCGGCAGAATAACTTGTGTTTCAGGGTCTCCGAACCTGCAGTTGAACTCGAGCACGCGCGGACCTTTCTCGGTAATCATAAGCCCAGCGTAAAGCACTCCCTTATAGGGGCGACCTTCCTTTCGCATCGCTTCAATCGCAGGGAACATTATTTTTCCGAGCACTTCCTTCTCAATTTTTTTCGTGACAACTGGCGCCGGGCTGTATGCTCCCATACCGCCGGTGTTAGGGCCGGCATCATTGTCAAAAGCCCTTTTGTGGTCCTGGCTGCTTGCCATTGGCACGACTGTTTTTCCGTCAGTGAACGCGAGATAGCTCGCTTCCTCGCCCACGAGCTTTTCTTCAAGAATTACTTTTGCGCCCGCGGCTCCGAATTCCTTTGCGACAATTATCCTGTCAATCGCCTGCTCGGCTTCCACCTCTGTTTCGCAGACAATAACTCCCTTGCCCGCAGCCAGCCCGTCGGCTTTTACAACTATCGGCGCGCCTTTCTTGCGCAGGTAGGCCTTTGCGCTCTCCGCGTCAGTGAAAGCGCTGTACTCCGCGCTCGGAATCCGGTATTTCGCAAGCAGGTCCCTCGTGAAAACCTTGCTGCCCTCTATCATAGCCGCTTTCTTGCTGGGACCGAACGCGGAAATCCCTTTTTCGGCAAGGAAATCAACAATGCCGTTAACAAGAGGGTCTTCTGGCCCCACAACAACCAAAGAAATCTTTTCTTTTAGTGCAAAATCAGAGATTTTCTCGAAATCGTTCACGCCGATGTCAACGTTCTGCCCAACGGTCGCGGTTCCCGCGTTTCCAGGTGCAATGAAAACCTTTTCAACGCCTTTTCCCTGCGCGATTTTCCAAGCGAGCGCGTGCTCCCTTCCGCCGCTTCCAAGGACAAGCACTTTCATTTCCCAAAACCAAGCGAATAATTGGCAAAAACTATTTTAATGCTTACTGTGCTTCTCTTTTCAGTCATGAGGGCTGTTATTTTCGATTTCGACGGCGTTCTCGTTGATTCGCTCAGAATAAATTTTGAGGCAAAGAAAGCGCTTTTCGCGCCATTCGGAATAAGGCTTTCCGAGCGCGAGTTTGTCGACATCTGGGTCTGCCCTGAGAACAGTAAAAAGGAAGGCATCCAGTATCTCATAAAATTGAAAGGGCTGAAAGCCTCTGTGGAAGAACTGCGCGCCATGCAAAAGCCAATTTATGAAAAACTTTTCAAGGAAAAGGCAAAGCCCATGCCGGGCGTTCTCGCGCTAATCAGGAGGCTGCGGAAACGCGGTGTTC
>JAPLVT010000156.1 GCA_026396975.1 Candidatus Iainarchaeum sp. | reverse complement strand
GCCTTCAGCGGTTTTTTGTCCGCGTGCTCGGCAATCGCGACAGCGTCAATCTTCCTTGCCCTAACCGCCTTCCAGTAGCGCGCGGGCTTCTCCTTTTTCTCGCGCAGGTGCGTGTGCAAATCGGCAACAATCACTGGCATGCTAAAAAGTAAAGCCAAAAGCATATTTAATCCTGTGCTGGGGGCGCAAAGTTATTCCCTGCGGGTGGTTTGTTTTGCTTTTTTGCTTTTGCGCTTTTTGTATTTTCTGTTCATGAACAAATAATCTTCTTCGAGGGCGTTGGTGTAAGCCAGATGCGGGCAGCCTTTTTCCAGGCAGATGTATTGTTGGGTGCCCGGGCAATACCCCGGTTTTTTCGGAGTCTTGTATTTTTGGTCGTAGTGCGGATTCGGGACTTTCTTTGTTTTGAATTCTTTAGCATTGCCTATTAATTCGTACCAATATTTGTTCTTCTTGTTGTTCCATTTCCTTGCGCAGTATGCTTCAAGAATTATGTGTGTCCAGCCGTTCATTATGCCGCCCCCCGTTTTTTTTTGGTGAAAAAACTGGCTTATCCGCCGGATTGCTTTTGCTTTGCTATTGAATCAACCTCTTGCTTCAGGTCTTCAATAGAATATTGTGACTTGTATCCCTGGCATACGAGGTATTGTTCCATTTCCCAGAGCGTTTGGTTGCTTCTTTGTGCCGCTTTGCTCAGTGTTATTTTCCCTTCTTTGTATTCTTCCGCAGCCTTCTTTTTTATGTTCATGCAAACAAACACTGTTTAAGGAATTAATATACTTGCGGTTGATTTTTGTTCAACCCAAAAGTTGACTGTTGTGGCATGCCAGACAACTGCATTGTTTAAATACCACTTATGCTCTTATTTGCCCCTGAAGATGCCACACACTTCTGCCATGCCAGAAAAAGTGCTTTCTGCCCAGCCCTCTTCCGCAGCCCTCGGCGGGAAAGAAAAAGAAATCCTCGAGTTAATTCTCGAATCCTGGCCTACTTGCGCTCTTGAAATCGCGCAGCACTTCAACGAGGACCTTTCCTCGCGTGACAGCAAAAAGCTCGCGAGCACGAAGTATTCTTATTACCTCAAGAAGCTCGTCGACAAGCAGCTTGTCCTCAGCAAGCGAATGGGCAATGCCCTCGTTGTCTGGCCCCTGCAGGCCGAGAAGCTTCGCACTATCCACAAAATCCTTGAATTCCGGCACGAGCCAGCGCATTTGCCAGCCCAAGAAGCCAAAAACCAAAAAGCGCCCCAATTTGCTTCTTCTCCCGGGGCAAGCGCTTCAGGCAGCGCCGGAAGGAAGTGAAAGCAATGCTGAACACTTTCTATGACAAGTTTATTTTCACCAACGGCCTGCAGTACAGGCACGGCAATTTTTTTCTCGTCGACATGCCCTTCCTTATTTGCCCCACTGAGGTCCTAAGCGGCCTGCTTTGCACTGACAACCCTGATTTTGAGCGGCATGTTTACTACGGCGTCAAGCGCAGCGTCAGCGAGCGAATGGTCGGCCAGTTCAAAATCGAGTTCGGCTTTACTGGCGACAAAATGGTTTCTTTCCTCGAGCAATTTTTTGTTGCTTCCGGCTGGGGAACAATCAAGAATGTTGACTTGGACATGCAGGGCAGGAAAGCCATTGTGCAGGTTTTGAACAATCCGCTTACGGCCCAACTGCGGGGAAAAGTGAAAACCGCCTCCGACCACATCCTGAGGGGCATTCTCGCCGGCATCTTCACCAAAGTTTTCGCGGAGAACGTCGAGTGCGTTGAAACCCACTGCGTTGCCCTCGGCGGAGAGGACTGCGAATTCATCATCAAACGCCAGCACGAATTCGATTTTTCCGACAAGCGCGTGCAGGAACAGCTGGAAGCGGAGATTTGAATTGTTTTCTCTTAGCTGGTTTCCTTTATTTTTGTTTGGAAATTACGCTTTTTCTTCACTTGCTTTCCTTTATTTTGTTCAGCAATTCCTGCTTCTTCTTTTTGAGTTCCACCATGTTTAAGTCGAGGTATTTTGTTTCCCTAAAGCTTTGTACTATTTCCAGCAGCCTTTTTTTGTAGTGCTGCAAGCCGTGCTTTTGCAGCAGGCTGTTGTATGCGTTGAAATCCATTTCCGCTTTTAGCAGCAGGCTCATTATGTCAATCCTGTCCTTCAGCCCTTTTTCGCTTTCTTTTCTCGCTTCCTCGGCGCCCTGCTTCAAAACCAAAAGAATTTCCGGTTCCACTACATTAAACCCCTCTATTTTTTGGGTTGCCTTCGCGGCTTCCTCCAGCGGCATCGCTAGCCTTGAATAGTGCGGCACGTACACGTCGACGTCTATTTCTTCCATGCGCAATTCGTATTTGTGCAGCCTGTCGTTTTTGCTGAGGCCGAACAGCTCGCGCAGCCTGCCGAGCTCTTCGAAATCAACTATTATGTCGATGTCCCTGCTCTTGTGGGTTTTGGTGTACAGCCAAGCCGCCCAGCCGCCTATCAGCGTGAACCGTATGCTGGCTTTTTTGAGTTCCTGCAGCTTTTCCCAGCTGCGCTGCGTCACCATTTCATTCCAATATGGCATCAATTCTCGCCTCCAATGCTTTCAGGAAGTCTTTCGCGTACCATTCGGGCATGTTCCATAGGTCAACAAAAACCTGTGCAATTGTGCCAGTTTTGCCATACCTTTCCATCAAACCATCCTTTTGCAGGACAAAAAGGTTCGGCGGTCCCCCTGCAGCAGGAAACCTCCTCTTAATTTCCGCCAAATCCTCCGCATAAACATAAACCTCGCTGTAATCAGCCGGCGCTTCCCTGAACCTGAACTTGTAAGCGCTGTACGCGGCAAAAACAGTGTCAGCCGGCATCCCCTTCTCAATATTGCCCACACTTGCATCAGCCCTTGTGCTGTACACTATATCCCTTTGCAGGTTCCTGTTGCTCGCCCAGTAAAGCAAAACCTTTTTCGGGTTGACAACAGAAAAATTCCTCGGATTAACCTTAACAGCAGCCATTCTGCGCAAGGGCAGCAGCGCATGGTTCACATTGGTCAAAGAAACCCCTGTCTGTGCCGAAAGCTCTCTTTGGGTGAATCCCCTGTTGTGCCGCTCCAGGCACTGAAACAACAGCTCCCTGTAAACAAACTCAGTCTTAAGCATAATACTATACTTCCCGCAACCAATATAAAAATATTTCTATGTTTATAGAAACATTTAAAATAACAGTTTTTTGCTATAGAACAATACTTTCAGCGGTTTTTCTCACAAACTCGATCTCTTTTCCGATCAGCGGCAACTCTTCCTTTTGCAGGCGTGGCTCTATTACCAGCGGCTTTCCAAGCGCCAGCACTGGCCTGATTTTTTCCACAACCGCATTGCTTGACTGCACCAGTAGGTGGTGCTGCGCTTCCCCTGTTTTCTCAGTGGCATTCAAGTGTATGCACTCAATCCTACTGCCAAGATTCTTCAAAAACTCTTTCGGCTCAACGCCGTTTGACATCCCGTGGTTGACATCATAGCAAAAGCCAAGCCAGCGCTCTTTCTCCAAAAAGCGCTTCAATTCCTGCGGGAACTGCCAGCCCTTTCTCTTTTCGTCGCCCGAAAGGTTCTCAACCAGGCACCGCAAGCCAAGCCTTTTCAGCGCGCCAAAATCGCGCACGTGGTTCGGGTGGAAAGTAACGTGCTGCAATGCAACCGCCTTGTTTATTTCCCTTATTTTCCCGAACGCCCGCCTTGTTTTCCTGTTGTCGCCGTACTCTATTCCGCTGCACGGCGCGTGCAAGCTCACAAACCGCTTGCTGCGCAGGAACCGGATTGCCCTTTCATCCAATTCAAAGCCCCAAAACTTACTGGCATTAATGAAGCACAATTCAACGCCGTCAATCAAGCCGCCGAATTTTTCCTCAATAAGGTGCACCGCGGCCAGCCTGCTTTCGCAGCACCGCCAGACAGCGCCGGTTGAAATGCAAAGAAGCATAATAAATTGGTTAACCGTTGCTTTTTTACTTTTTCTTATTCTTATAAGATATACTGTGACTGTTTTTTATCCCCCGTCTGTGGCCAGCAAAAGTTCCTCTACGAAAGACCTTGTTATTCGGATTCTTGGCGAACAATGGCCTCTCAGCGCAAAAGAGATTTTCAACAGTGTTAAGAAGCGCTCGGGAGAGCCTGTTTCTTATCAAGCGGTTCACAAGTGCCTGAGCGAGCTGGTTGCCGAGGGTGTTCTTC
>JAPLVT010000022.1 GCA_026396975.1 Candidatus Iainarchaeum sp. | reverse complement strand
GAGCAGGCGGCTTACCTTGAAGTCCATGTTACGGACGACATAGTCAACAAAATCACAGCGGGAAACAAAACAAAATTAGTCGGAGTACTGCGGCTCAGGCCCAACAAGTACAGAAAAACAGTGTACGAGCGTTACCTTGAGGCGATCCACCTGGAGGAGACCGAAAAGGAATTCGCGGATGTGGAGATAACGCCCGAAGAGGAAAAGGAAATAAAGCATCTGGCGAAAAGCAAGAATATTTACGAGAGGCTGGTGAAAAGCATTGCGCAGGCGATTTACGGCCACGAGGTCGTAAAGGAAAGCATCGTGCTGCAATTGTTCGGCGGAGTAAAAAAATTCCTTCCCGGCAACCAGACAATAAGGGGAAACATCCACGTTTTGCTGGTGGGCGACCCTAGTACTGGCAAGAGTCAATTGCTTCAGGCGGCGAACAACATTGCGCCGAAAAGCATTTACACCGCGGGAAAAACAACCAGCGCCGTGGGGCTTACTGCTTCCGCGGTCAAGGACGATTTTGGCGAGGGGGGCTGGACGCTGAAGGCAGGAGCGCTTGTCCTGAGCAGCGGCGGCAGCTGCATGGTGGATGAATTGGACAAAATGGAGGCCGAGGACAGGAGCGCGCTGCACGAGGCAATGGAACAGGGAATGATCAGCATTGCAAAGGCAGGCATTGTAACGCGCTTCAAGACTGACACAAGCATTCTCGCGGCATGCAACCCGAAGTTGAGCAGGTTTGACCCGTACAGCCCTTTCATAGAGCAAGTCAATTTGCCGGCGTCTCTTATTTCGCGCTTCGATCTTTTCTTCATGATAAAGGATGTCCTGGACAGGACAAAGGACGAGGCGATTGCCGACCATATCCTGCGCACGCACAAGAGCGGTGAAATAATCGCCCAGTACAAGAAGAAGGGAAAGGCACTTGAAAAGAAGGACCAGGAGGAAATAGACGCGATGGCCGCGCCGGAAATATACCCCACGCTGCTGAGAAAATACATCAGTTACGCGAGGCAGAATGTTTTCCCTGTCCTGAGCAAGGAAGCAATAGAAACAATCGGCGACTTCTATGTTAACCTTAGGGATATGGGGAGAAAAGAGGGAAGCTATGCAGCCACGCACAGGCAGCTAGAAGGGCTGGTCAGGCTGAGCGAGGCAAGCGCGAGAGTGAGGCTGAGCGATACCGCGGAGAAAGAGGATGCGGAACGCGCAATACGGCTTGTGAAGGCGAGCCTCAGCGATGTCGTGACAGACCCGGAAACCGGAAAAATAGACTATGACATTATCGCGACGGGAATAACACACTCTCAGGTGACAAACATGAAAAAAATCCTCGGCATCGTGAAGGCGAAGAGCAGGGAGCGCGAGAACGGCACAGTGCCAATGCAGGAAGTAATCGAAGAGGCGAAGCTCGAGGGAATAGACACTGACAAGGCAAGGGAACTCATCGGCAGGCTGGAGAAAACAGGCGATTTGTACATGCCGAAGCACGGCCAGCTCAAGCCGACGCAGCGGGACAAAGAGTAAGCAGCCCGCGGGCTTTTTAGAGGGCAAACCATACACTAAACAGTTTTGACGCCAAGGGCGAAGAATAAACCACTGCCTTGAACCGCAAAATAAACTGCTTTTTTAATTCAGTTATACCCCAATACTATTACACATGGACAGGTCTCTTCTTCTGCAGCTGGCGGCAATATTCATCATAACGCAGATGCTAGGGCTTTTTGTCGGCGCGTCCTTGGTCCAGGCGATTTCCGCAGGCGAACTGGAGCAGCCGACAATCGCAACAGACAATCCCGACGACCCATTAAACAGCATCGCGCTGTTCTTATACCTGCTGTTTTTTACAGGAATGCTGCTGCTGTTCATGCGCTTCTTCAAAGGCAGGCATTTGTTCAAGTGGATGGAAGCCATTGTCGTTTTCAGCGCCTCGCTGATTGTTTTCTCGGCATTCCTGCCAGGGCTCTCGCTCATGTTCGCAATATTCCTTACCGCGCTGCGCCTCGCGCTGCCGGAAGAGGTTTTGCTGCGCAACATCACGGCAATAATCGCGATCGCGGGAGTAGGCGCGCTGCTCGGAGTCAGCCTCGGGGTAATCCCTATTGTGATACTGTTGCTGCTCTTGGCATGCTATGATTTCATAGCCGTCTTCAAAACAAAGCACATGGTCAAGCTTGCGAAAGAAATCACAGGCAGGAACCTTGCTTTCACGGTCGCAATGCCAACGCCAAGCCACCAGTTCGAGCTTGGTACAGGGGATTTGGTGATGCCGCTGCTCTTCGCGGTAAGCGCAATGAAAGCAGGAAGCGCGCTCGGAAGCCCGGCTTTCTTAATTCTGCCGGGGCTTATTCTGGCAGCGTCGCTTGCCGGCCTCATCCTGACGCTTGAATACCTTGAAAAGCACGTTGGAAAAGCATTGCCCGCTCTCCCGCCGCAGGTCGCACTGATGATTGCCGCGTGGCTGGCGGGCAAGGCAATTGGCCTTTAAGCAGTGCGGCGCTCAACCGCCGACAAAAAACATTTTTATTAGCTGCACACCGTAATAGCCCGCGAGAGCAGTGACGCAGTATCTTATCACTTTCCCGCCGAGCGCGGCAAAGAAAAAATT
>JAPLVT010000153.1 GCA_026396975.1 Candidatus Iainarchaeum sp. | reverse complement strand
TTACTTTAGGCAAGTTCATAAAAAACCACTAAAAAGAGCGGATTTTATGCAATAAGTGTAATAGTGAACATTTAAATTGATTACTATGGGCACTTGGCAGCTGCATAGAAAGTAATAAAAACAAAAAAATTGTTGTAATATAGCACAGAAAAGGCGGTTAGAAGCACATGATTGGGTCTTTTGTTGGCGCGGCAAAGGCATTGGTGAAAAAGCCGGCCCTTCTGCTGCCGGCTATCGGCGCTGTAATAATCTTCCTCGCACTGTTCTTCGTGTTCGCGCCAACAATGGTCGGCGCTCTGGTTGACACGCTTGTTCTCGGGGAACTGCCTGAAGTGCCGCTGAATTTTTTCCCGTTCTATTTCAGCGCAATGTACGCTGAGCCGCTTTTGCTGATGCTTGTTTTTGCGGTGCTTGTGGCTCTGACGATGCTCTCTGCTTCATACGCCTACGCGGCTTACGTGAGGATTGCCGGGAAGAAGGGCGGGGCAGGCGTTGGGGAAGCGTGCAGGGAAACAATCGGCGCGCTTGGCAAAATCCTTGGCTTGCTTGTTTTCGCCATGCTGGTAATTTTCCTTGTTTCCGCGGCGCTATGGGGGATACTGCTGCTGGCGCTGGCTTCGGCTGCGGCTGCAGCGCTGCTTGCAATCGTTGCTGCGCTTTTGGTTTTCTTTGTGTATGTGAAGCTTTCTTTCACGCTGCAGGCAATGGCGATGGATGAAGCGCCGCTGCGCGAGGCTCTGCAGGCGAGCTGGCGCTTCTCGAACGGCAGGTTCTGGGCGATACTTGTTTTTCTTTTCATTCTGGCTGTAATAAACAACGTTATCCTCAATGCGGGTTTCGGATTGTCGGGCCTTGTGCTTTTGGATGATAACCTCGGGATTGCGGTTGGGGCGCTTTTCATGGTGATTTCAATCGCCTATGCCGGAATTGCGGCGCCGCTTTATTACCAAAGGAAAAAGAAGGGGAAATAGCGCGGCAGGGGTCTTGCTTCATTCTATTCTGGCGGCTGTTTTCGCGCAAGCAAGTTTAATTTCTCCGAGCCGATGCAGTGTTTGCTTCAAGAACCGCTTCCGGACAGCCATCCAATGCCCCGCACTTTTGGGGCCAACTCGCCCGAAAGCCTCTGTGAGGGTGTAACCAGTTTTTATTGCGGTCTCAGTGCGGCGCAGCAGTTCCAATGCATCGACACGGCTTTTGGCCTGGGAGCTGTTGAAGCGCTCGGATAAATCGTAGATGCCGGAACAAGCGCGGTAGAATACTGCTTCCTGCTTTAGCACAATGCGTATCGCAGGCATTCTTTTTGGCAACAGCCTGCCACGACGGCGGTTGGATTTCCGAGGCATCGGCATAAAACAGTATTATTGGGTTCGGAGCAATATTTAAATTCAAAACAGGCGGGCTCACAGCGCGGGCTCTTCTGGGCTTTTGTATGCGAAAATTATTTCTTTATTGGTTATCAAAAACCTATTTAAATGGGTTTTCCTTATTTTATATTGTTCAAATTTAGCCTTGTTTTTTAAAAGCCGGGGGCTGTGGGTATGATTAGGCTGCAAAAGCTGGTTTTGAGGAACTTCAAGAGTTTCCAGAAGGCGGAAATTCCCCTTAGCAGCGGCTTTACCGTTATAGTGGGAAGCAACGGCAGCGGAAAAACAAACATCCTGGACGCTATTCTTTTTGCTTTGGGCACTTCCTCGATAAAATCCCTGAGGGCGGGGCGCATCCAGGAGCTTGTCAACAACAGCGCGCAGGAAAGCTATGCGAAGGTCGAGCTGACGCTCAAGGCAAAGGACACCACTTACCTGGTGCAGAGAATGATTGACAAGCAGGGAAAAAGCGTTTACAGGCTGAACGACAGGCGAAAAACAAGGGATGAAATATCCGCCCTGCTTCTGGAGCTCGGAATAAAGCCGACGGGGCACAACATTGTGGCGCAGGGCGATGTCACGCGCATAATCGAGATGTCTCCGGAAGAGCGCAGGCAGATAATCGACGAGCTAGCCGGGCTGCAGGAATTCGACGAGAAAAAAGAGGAGGCAATGAAAGAGCTGCAGAAAGTAGAGGAAAAGCTGAAGGGCGCGGGCATTGTTCTTTCGGAAAGGGAGCACTACCTCGAGCAGCTGCAGAGGGACATGGAGGCAGCCGCACAGTTCAAGGACCTGCAGGAAGAAAGGGAGCGGCTAAGGGCAACTATTATTTTCAACGAGATGCAAGAAATAGGGAAAGCGCAGTCGGAAAGCAGGGCAAAAATAGAAAAAATCAGCCTAGAAAAGGAAAAACTGCAGTCCGAATCCGACGGCCAGGCAAAGCAGGAAAACGAGCTGCGCGAAAAAGCCGCGGACTTAAACCAGAAAATACTCTCAGCAAGCGAAAAAACATACGCCACAATAGGCTCAAGGCTTGAGGAAGCAAAGAGCGGCAGCGCCGGGTTGCAGGAAAGGATTGAGAACAAGAAGCAGATGCTTGAAAGGAACTATGCCCTGATAAGCGAATTGCGATTGGAAATTGGCGCGATTGAAAGCGAGGCAGGCGGGCTGCAGCAGAGGATAAACAAAATCGATAGTGAACTTCCGCAATTGCAGGCGCAGATGGGGGAATTCAATAACCGGAAAAGCGCCCTGGAACAAAAGCAGCTGGGCGGCGAGGAGAAAATAAGGCGGCTGCACTCAGAAGAGGAAGCGGTCAGCGCGGAGCTGCGCGGCCTGAGCGAAGAGAAATACAAGCTGCTGGGGGCTCTGCAGGGCGCAAAGAAAGAGCAGGAACTGCAGCAGCAGGCGCTAAAGCAGCTCGACGCGCGCAGGCAGCAGCTTAGGGCGCGGCTTGACGAAAAGGAAAAAAGCAGCGGCCTGCTGCTGGCGCTGCGCAAAAAATTCCCTGGCAGAATAAAGCAATTGCTTGCGGCAGCGGAAAAAGACGCCGAAGAGCTGCTTGGCGAGGAAAAAGAGTTGGGCGCCGAGCAGCGTAACCTGCGCGAAAGCATTGCGGCGCTGCAGAAAAGCTATGCGCTATGCCCTGTTTGCGAAAGCAGGATTGAAACGGGCAAGAGGGACTCACTGCTCAAGAAGAAGGATGCGGCGCTGAGGCAGTTTTTGGAGGGGGAAAAGGCGGTCAGCGAGAGGAGGCGCGGCCTGGAGGCGAAAAAAACAGAGTTGCGTGCGGCGCTTGACAAGGAAACAGAACTGGGAGCAGAAACAGCCGGCTTGGATGAGATTGCAGGGGAACTTGGCGGAGTGCAGCAGCAGCTGCAGAAGGCGAAGGAAAAAATCGGGGGCAGGGAAATCGACGCGCTTGAGGCTGCCGCGAGGAAAATTGAGGCAGGTGTAAAGGAAAAAGAGGCTGTTCTGCTCGGGCAGCGGCAGCGAAGAAGGGAATTCAGCGACAGCGTTTCGCTCGGCAATTTGCAGAAAATAAGCAACAGGCTGATGCAATTGCAGGCGGAAGCGCAGGCACTGGAAATAGGGAGGGAAAACGCGGAAGCGCGGATAGGCGAGCTGCTTGGCAGGCGCAGGAAAGAAAGCGAGGCCGGGATAGAAGCGCTTGAGAAAGAGAGGCGCGAAATAGCCGGCGTTATAAGCAAGAGCGAGGATGCGCTGCAGGAAGCGAACAAGAGGATAGGCGAGCTGGAGGAAAAGCTCGGCAGCGCTGAAAAGGAAAACAAGGCGCTGATGCACGAGAAGTTCGGGCTTGAGGAGAAAATCGGAAAGCTCGCGGGAAAAGCCAAGGACGCACAGTACAGGCTGCGGCAGCTTGACCAGCAGGAAAACCTGTTGAAAATAGACTTGGGCAAGCAGGATGTGAGGCTGGCTGACCTGCAGGATGAATTCAAGCAGGTTGAAAACCTGGAGAGAATAACAGGCGTAGCTGGCAGGGAACTGAGGGAAAGGCTTGCGGCAGCTGAGAAAAAGCTCTCGGAAATCGGCCCCGTGAACATGAAGGCGATAGACAGCTTCAACCAGCTGCAGGCTGAGGTCAAGGACATCAGGCAGAAGGTCGAACTGCTGGAGAAAGAGCGGCTTGCAGTTCTTGACATGGCGGAGAAAATAGAGGTAAAGAGAACCGGGATTTTCACAAAGTGCTTTGAGGAACTGGGCAAAAACTTTTCCGAAATGTTCTACAGCCTTTTCGGCGGGGAAGGAAGGCTCAGCCTCACTGTTCCAGACAAGCCTCTTGAGAGCGGCCTTATGATAGAGGCAAAGCACAAGGGAAGCAGCATCAAGAACATCGACAGCATGAGCGGCGGCGAAAAAACCCTGACAGCGCTAGCCTTCCTTTTTGCGATACAATTGTACGAGCCAGCGCCGTTCTATATTTTCGACGAGGCTGACGCTGCGCTGGACAAGGAGAACAGCGAGAAGGTCGCGAACCTCATAAAAGGCGTAAGCAAAAAAGGGCAGTTTATCGCGATAACGCACAACGACCCGCTAATACAAAAAGCCGACCAAATCATCGGGGTCGCGCTGAACAAGCAGAAAAGCAGCGTGATAGGGCTGCAGCTGAAGGAGCAACTTGACCTGGGCCAGAACAACGGCAAAAAACCTGAATAAGCGGCATTACTCTTTTTTTGCAAGCAGTTTTTCCTTTTTTGAAAGCCTGTTCAGGAAGTAGACGTCAAGCACCCTGCCGACAATCAGTACCGCGACAACGAAAATCGTTGTGACAGCCGCGAGCGAATAATATCCGATTCCGACCGTGAGGCCTATTGCAGCCACAACCCAAAGGTCTGCCGCCGTGGTAAGCCCGACGGTCCTGTCGCGCTCCCTGAAGATAGTGCCCGCAGCAAGGAAGCCTATTCCCGTGACAACCCCTGCGGCAATCCTTGAAATGTCAACCGTGGAGGAATCCCCGCCAATTGAAAGCGAAACAAGCGTGAAAAGCGTTGCGCCAAGGCAGACGAAAATATGCGTCCTGAATCCCGCGGGCTTCTCATGCATCTCCCTCTCCACGCCGATGAGGCCGCCGAGCACCGCGCTTATGATAAGCCTTTCGATGAAGATTGTTTCGCCGATCATAAATAGACCAATTTTGTCCTTTGATATTAATAAATTTTTTGCAGGCCGCGCGGGCGTTATTTCCTGCCTTTCTTGCCCTGCTTCTGCTTCTTTTTCGCGGCAGGCTTTCTG
>JAPLVT010000046.1 GCA_026396975.1 Candidatus Iainarchaeum sp. | reverse complement strand
CCCTGCTGCTTTCAAGGAGAGTAACGGAAGAAACCAAGGACTTCACTGTGACATCAGCCCAGGCAATACAGGAGCAGGTGAGTTCAGCAACTGAAACGCTCACGCTCTTTCTCGGCGCAATTGCGGCTGTTTCACTTCTGGTCGGAGCCATCGGCGTGGCAAACAGCATGTTCACTTCAGTGCTTGAAAAAACAAGGGAAATCGGCATACTGAAGGCGCTTGGCTCGACAAACAACGAGATAGTCCGGCTTTTTGTTATAGAATCCGGCCTGTTCGGGCTTATCGGAGGCCTTATCGGCGTAATGCTCGGCACTCTATTGTCGGTTGCAATGTCAGGCCTCGGCATAATATCCCTGCCAATGACGCGCGGCGCCGAAACGCTTGTAACCCCGCAATTGGTCATAATCGCAGTCGTCCTGTCAACAGTAATCGGCGTGGTGGCTGGCGTACTGCCAGCAAGGGCGGCCGCAAAGCTGAAGCCCGTTGAAGCGCTGAGATACGAGTGAAAACAGAAGATTTTTTCCGCGGTTAAAAAATAAGAAAAAGTGATTAGCAGCGTATTGGCAGCTCCAAGTATAAGCTCAGCGCAAACCACTTCCCTGCGGGTCTTAACTTCTGGGTTCGAAAAGAGTCCAGGTGTTTCCCCCGCGGCATGGCCGCTAATCAATAATAAGTGCGTTTGGCAGGTTTTAAAAAGCTTGCCCCAAGCGCTTTTTGGCGGGTTTTGAAGCAACAGCGCTGCAATTGCTTTTACTGTTTCGCTTTCTTCGCCTTTGAAGCGCCATCGGCTTTCTTCCCGCGCTTTCCAAGAATCAACTGCGAGGCAACCTTCAGGCCCTTTTTCAGGAGCGCTTCTTTCTTTGCTCCAGCACAAATCATCTTTCCGTTCTTGAAAAGAAGCAGCGTGAGCTTCGGCTCAGCGATGCGGAGTATTGCGCCCGGAAACTGTTCCGGCTCGTATTCGACGTTGTCAAGCTTCATTGCGATCTGGAACAGGTCGAGAGTCTGGTTTAGGTTTGCGGTCGCGACAAGGTTCACGACAGTGTACTTCACGTGCTTCTGCACCTTGACCCCGCGCTGTACATCGTGGATCAGCTTGCTCGCTTTTCTTATTCCAAGCGCGATCTGTTTCTCGTTCGAGGCGCCGCTGCAAATGACCTTTCCGTTCTTAAACAGCAGCATGCTAACCTTCGGCTCCTTCAGCTTCAGGATAGCGCCGGGAAATTGCTCGGGCTCGTATTCAACGTTTGGAATAGATACCGCAAGATTGTACAAATCGAGCGTCGCATTCA
Organism: Candidatus Iainarchaeum sp.; assembly: GCA_026396975.1. GTDB lineage: Archaea > Iainarchaeota > Iainarchaeia > Iainarchaeales > JAPLVT01. The sequence continues at coordinate 7,214 of JAPLVT010000046.1, read as the reverse complement.
AATTACTGGACGCGACAAGGTTCACAATAGTGTACTTCATAGGCACCAACTCTCCCCAGCTTTAAAAATCCCTTTAAAAAGCCTATATAAAAAGGCGTGGGGAGCATTTAAAAAGGTATTTAAACCCCAGTGCGGGGGCTTTGTCGAAAACTCGTCAGATTTTTTTGGGTGCCGCATTCGTCTGATTTTCTCCCGCCAAGCTTTTTTCCAAAATGCTCAGCCATTTGTTTCGTTCGAGCCCTAGTTCTTTTGCATTAGTGGCTAATTGATTTTTGTGTTTGCATAGTCGGCTGATGAGTTGCTTTTTTGTCAATTTATGCCAGTTATCCTTGCAATACTTTTTTTTAAGCCATCAATTTCTTTTCCTAATGTAGTGGCTCGTTGTGTTTTTCCCATACACAATGCGGTAGCATATTTTTTTTCTTTTGCTTTAAGTAAATCAACCAAGGTGGAAAGTTGCGAAAGTTTTCTATGCGCTGTGCTTTTGAGCCAAGCAGGCATACGGGCCTCCTCTTGTCGTAACTGCCTTTTTTGAGCAAGGTATTTTCTCCCAAAATCAGTTATGGCAAGGCCGCCTTTCCAAGCAACAAACTCTGCAATCCTTCTTTCAACTAAATGTGGTTTTCTGGGCATGTACTAATATCGTGTTGTTTCTCTTTTTTATTCTTTTGGGGCACTTTTTTCTATCAAACTTAACCATTTGTTCTGTTTTAATCCTAATTCGATTCCAGCTTCTTGCGCTGGGGTATGCCAGTTTCCTGCTGTTTTTGGCTGTTCTCTTGGTTATTTAAATTTTTCTGGGGGAACTATTGTAGTACTCATTTGTTTTGATTAGTGGCATTTGGGTTAAAAGGTGAAAAAGGCAATGAGCTGCAAAAAAGCAAGGGGAAAGAGGGCGAAGACGCGCAGCAAGCTGACGAGAAGGGAAGGAAAAGCAACAGTCAACATTCTGCTGGCTAAGTTCAACACAGGCGAAATAGTGCTGGTTGACATCAGGCCTGAGATACACAGCGGCCTGCCTGATGCGATTTACCAGGGTGTGGTCGGCAATGTTGTCGGGCAGCGCGGCAAGGCTTACATTGTGGACGTCCACAAGGGCAACAGCCCAAAGCAGCTGCTTGTTCACCCGGCTCATTTGAAAAGGCTTGGAGGGGGAAGCAGAGCATGATTGGAAGCAAGTTATTGTCGCAGAAGCCAGTCGACCTTAACGAGGTCAAGGAGCTTCTTGCAGAGAGAAAGAAAGAGAAGGACCTGAGCTACGAGCAGGACCTTACCGCAACGTATGTCAAGAGGTTCTCGAAGCTTAGCCCGAGCCAGTCAGAAAAAATCAGGAAAGATCTTGCCGAAGTCGAGGGCCTGAGCCCTGAGATAATTGTCAAGATTATCGATATCCTGCCCGAGCGGAAGGAAGTAGTCGAAATGCTGTTCCCGAAGGACCAGCCTGTGGACGCCGCAAAGGCGCAGAAGATTCTGGACATCGCAAAAAAATACAGGAAATAAAATTGGCAAGCGATTCAGAAAAAGTTGTTTTGAGATACGGGAAATTAAAAGCAAAGGCGTTTCAAAAATTTTTGTTGAAGACGCAGAAATAAAAACAATGGGCGTTTCAAAAAAAATCCGGGGTTTTCAGTGAAAAAGCGAAGAATTGGTGTTTTGTTGTTTCTGAAAGAAGAAGGTTGGAGTTATGCCGAACGAGGAAAACGCTGTAGTCCTGGATTTTTTGGCCCAGGGTAAGAGCACCAGCTACAAAGCCGAGCCGATCGCGCAGGTTTTGGGCAGCCAATTTTTCACTCTGCTTGAAGTAACCCCAAAAGCCGGCGTCGAGCTGAAAATAATGGACTCTGTTTACGTCGGCAAGGACGTGCGCGACAAAATAGAGTTCATCAAAAGGCGCATCAATTCCGAAGACCTTACCAGCACTGCGGCCGCGGAGCTTGAGAAAGCGATAGAGAAAATTGTCTTGGAAAACAAGCCGCGCTTCCTTGAAATATTCAACACAGGGGGCCCGATTTCGCTCAAAAGGCACCAGCTCGAGCTGCTGCCGGGCATGGGAAAAAAGCACGTCCAGGACATTCTTGACGAGAGAAGGAAAAAGCCCTTTGAGTCATTCGAAGAACTGGCTGCAAGAGTGCGATTGCTGCCGGACCCGGTGAAAACAATAGTAAAGCGCATTGAACTGGAACTGCACGAAAAAGACCTCACGCACTATCTTTTCGCACGGCCGCCCGTGAAGGAAAGGGAAAGCGGCTTCAGGAGACGCTACTAGCGCCCGCACAGCTGCGGTTTTTTCAAAAAAACAGCAGCCGGAACAAAAATCTTTTCTGGTTAAGAGACGGTTTTCATGGCCTTGTTTGAAGAACTGCAGAACCTCATGGTAAAATACAGGTTCAGCCCCCGCAAAAAGCTCGCGCAAAACTTCGTAATCAACCAGGCGCTTGTGGAAGAGCTGGTAAAGCTCGCAGGGCTGAAAAAAACAGACAAAGTGCTTGAAATAGGCGCTGGCACTGGCTTTCTCACGCGCGAACTGCAAAAGAAATGCAAGGTCATAGCATTCGAGCTGGACAAAAAGCTCTGCGGGCTGCTGGAAGCGGAACTTCCGAAAAAAAACCTCGAGCTGCGCTGCTGCAATTTTCTTGAGGCGAAGCTGCCTTCCTTTAACAAGGTCGTTAGCCTGCCGCCCTACATGCACAGCACGGAAATAATGTACCGCATCTTCGAGGCTGACTTTGAAACAGCGGTCCTTGTCCTGCAGCGCGAGTTCGCGGAAAAACTCGTGGCGCTGCCTGGCTTCTGCGAATACAACGCGCTCACAGTGCTCACGCAGCACAGGTACAGCGCTAAAATAGTTGAAAGGATTTCCCACGAATGCTTTTTCCCGAGGCCGCAAAGCGACAGCGCGATTGTTTTGCTTTCAAGGCTGAAAACAAAGCCTGCGGTAAAAAACAATGCGGAGTTCACGCGTTTCGTGAAAGCGGTTTTCAGGTTCCAGAACAAAAACATGCGCAACGCGCTTATAATCGCGTACCCGTTTGTGCGTGACATCTTTGGCGCCAACGAGAAAAAATTCAGTGAAAAAGCCGCAGCCCTTGAGTTGCGTGATGTGAAAGCAACGCTTGTGGAAGTAAAGGAATTTGAGGAAATATTCAACAGGCTCAAAAAATAGCCTGGCTATTTTTTCGAGTTTTTGCTTGTGCCAAAAAATATTCGCAGGCTATAAAATTTTCCGCATTCCAGCTCTCCGGCTGCTCACTGGAACTTTTCCAGTACCATCCTGCGCGTTTCGACAACGCAGGATTTTTTCGCGTATTTTACGGCCAGCTGCAGCTTCCTCTTGTTCTCAGCGAAAATAGTGAAAAGCGGCTGGCCTTTCTTTATCCTTTCCTCTACCTGCACGTGCAAAAACAGCCCGGCTTTCTCGTCCGCGGGCGCTCCCGCGATTCTCGCGATATTTATGCACTCCCTGAGGTTTATGCTGTTTATTTCGCCGGAAACAGCCGACCTTATTTCTTTTTTCATCTTCGAAAGCGCAATTTCATTGCTATGCAGGCATTTAGGGCCCTGGGCCTTTATTATTTCCTGCATTTTCTGCAGCGCCTTCCCGCTGTCAAGAATCTCCTTCGCAAGCGCGAAGCCCCTGCCTTTTTTGGTTCTTCCCACAAGCTCGAACAGCGCTCCCGCAAGCTCGCAGCTCTTCTGCGCGAGGTTGTCGAAAAACTTTCCCTCAAGTATTTCCATGACATACTTTGCCTCTAGCGCGGGGCCGAAAGCGCTGCCGCAGGGCTCTGTTCCATCAGTCAGTATTGCCTCCACGCGCATGCCGAGCTTGTCGCCGACCTTGATGAATTTTTTCGCGAGCTCCTCCGCAATTTCCCTGCCCTGAATCTTAACCTCAGGGCCGACTGGAAGGTCTATTACAATGTACTCGCTGCCGACGCTCGCCTTCTTCGACATCACGCTGGCAATTACCTGCCCGACAGGGTCCATGGAAAAAGTGTGCTCTATTTTTATTATCTCGTCGTCAACCGGCGCGAGGTCAAGCGCTCCGCCCCATACGATTACTCCGCCGATTTTTTCCGTTATCGTCTTTATTTTTTCAAGCGAAAGGCAGACGTTCGCGACAACCTCCATCGCGTCCGCTGTTCCAGCCGCGGAGGTGATGCTCCTGCTGCTAGTCTTCGGGATGACATAGCCTGCTGCCGCGATTATCGGCACGACTATCATCGTCGTCCTGCCGTTTATTCCGCCTATGCAGTGCTTGTCAAGCACCGGTCCGCGCGACAGCTTTAATTTTTTTCCGCCGCTTGCCATCGCCCTTGTCATTGCGACTGTTTCATCAAGCGTGTACCCATGCATGTAAACCGCGCTGACAAAAGCGCTTGTTTCTATCTCGCTGAGCTCGTTGCTCTGTATGCCCTTTACTATCGCGAACAATTCCTGCTCGCCCAGGGTTTCGCCGTCGAGCTTTTTCTTTATAAAGCCGACGCTGTCGGGCTTTGCGGCAGGCTTTACCTCAATCCTGTCGCCGCTCCTCACGCCGAGCTTTTCCTTTACGTCCTTAAAAATCCCGAGCTCGTCCTGCTTTACCATTGTTTTCGTTACATCCACAACAGTCACAATCTTCTTGCCGTTGCGCAGGTTTTTCAGTTCAACCCTGTCGAGCGGAAAAACACCGAGCTCCACGGCATCAGTGTGGCTCAAAATGCTTACAAGCTTTTTCGCCTCGATGTCAAAAGGCTTTACGCGCATTACCTGGCTGTACTCGCTGTGGTGATTAGGCATAAGAACGCTAAAATAAAAAGAAAAAACAGTATTTAATCATTTCCGCGAGCCGCGGAGTGCGCGCAGCAGCTTCTCAACCAGCGCTTTCGGCTCTTTTTCATACACTATCGGCGTCGGCATCTCTCCCCGCAGCACTTCCTTGTCAAGTTCCGCGACCTTGTCGGCAAACCTTCCGCTTCCCAGCAGCACGCCAATCGGCTTTTGCTCCGCATACGCAACCGCAAACTCGCTCATTGTGCCGACCCTGCCGCCGATTATTACAATCGCGTCGCAGGAGCGCACAAGCATGACATTCCTGCCCTGAAAGCCGTGCCCAGTGAAAACAACAGCATCACAAGAGTCGGTCGGATACTTGTATTTCTCCCTGTGCTCTTTTTCATTCGCAGCAGGGCTAACGCCGACAACAAGCGCGCCGGCTTCCCTTGCGGCTTTCGCGGCCGCAAGCGGCAGCCCGATAGTCGCCCCGTAAAATAAGATGCAATTGTTTTCGGCAATCGCTTTTCCGACAGCAGCGGCCCTTTCGAGGTTTTCCTTGCTGTGCTCGTAAGCAGCGCCGCCCATAACGCCGATTTTCAGCTTCATGGCTTTCACCACAGCGCGCCAATCTCCTTGTTCATCTTCTTTATCTCGCGCACGGCTGCACCCGCAAAATCGCTTGTTTTTTCCTTTTCGTAAGCGTAATTGATTCCACTGCTACTATTTATGCGCGCAAGCGCGAGCTCGTAGCCAGATTTTTTCATTGCCGCGGTTACTTCCGCGGCGCTGCCGCCCTGGGCTCCGACACCCGGAATGAGCAGCGGCACTTTTGCGCCGCTTTTCACAAAAAAAGAAACGATTTTTTCAAACTCGGCGATTGATGTTGCGCCAACCACAGCGCCCGCGTTCCCATGCGCGTTTTTTCCCCATTCAACGATTTTCTCGGAAATAATCGAGTAAAATTCTTTTCTGTTGCAAATGAGGTTCTGTATTTCCGCTGCGCCCGGGTTGCTTGTCCTGTTAAGCAGGTAAACGCCCTTGCCTTTTTCCTCGCACCACTTTACAAACGGAAGGACGCTGTCGCTCCCCAAAAAAGGGCTTAGCGTTACGCAGTCCGCCCCCCAGAACTCGAAAACCTCTTTCGCGTAAGCCTCGTTTGTTTTCCCGATGTCGCCGCGTTTTGCGTCAAGAATCAATGGAATTTTGTTTTTTTTGGTATACTCGCAGACCCTGTGCAGCGCCCGCAGGCCGTCCCAGCCGTACTGCGCGTAAAAAGCGTAATTCGGCTTTATTGCGGCTGGCGCCGCGCCCTCGGAAATCGCGGCATCGATTATTTTCACAAAAAAATCAGATATCTTTTTCTCAACGCTTTTCTCTTGCAGCGGTATTTTCTCAAGCACTGGGTCTGCGCCCATGCAGACAATGCCGCCGGATTTTTGCGCGCTATCGCGCAGCATTTCGCTGTAGTTCATCTCAATGCGCTCCCCCAATTTTTCGCGTTTTCGCACAAGGCGTTTCGCTGTAGTTCATTTGCCTGCGCCCCTGTGTTTCTTGTCCCATTCTTCGGGGTTTTTGAAGTATTCCTTGATGCTTTCGAACTGCTGCTTTGTTATCCTGCCATTTTTCAGCAGCAGGTCGAGAATCTCGCTCATCATGAAGACAGAGTGCAGGGCATAGCCTTTTTCCTCAAGCTCTTTTTTTCCGGTCTGCTCCCTGTCGACCAGCACGACAACGTCCTTGACCTTCAGCCCGGCTTCCTCAAGCGGCGCTATTGCCTCGAACTTGCTAGCGCCTGTCGTAATCAAATCGTCGTAAACAAGAACTGTTTCGCCAGCCTTAAACTCGCCCTCTATCTCCCTCTTTGTCCCGTATCCCTTCTGCTCTTTCCTCGGGTAAATCATTGGGTAGCCCGCGAGCAATGACACGGCTGTCGCGATTGAAATCGCTGCGTAAGGAATTCCCGCTATCCTGTCGAATTCCAGCGGCGCCTTTATTTTTATCAGTTCAGCCGCAACGTCCCGCAAAACATTCGGGTATGAAACAAGCACCCTGAGGTCAATGTAAATCGGGCTTAGCAGCCCGCTTTTGAGCGTGAAGGTGCCGAACTTCACTGCCCCGATATCGAACAATTCGCACGCAAGCTTTTCCTTTGGGTTCATTGATTTTGCCTCCGCCAAACCAAACAAACAGATATTAAAAACATTTTTAAAGTGGATTTCTAACATGGCATCGCTTTTTTCCGGCGTTGAAAAACTCGGTTTGAGCGTGGAAGAGATTTCACAGCTTGATAGGCTGCTGCGCGCCGAAGGCATCAACGACCCTATTGTCTTGCGCGACCATAGAAAGAGGGGGCCTGTTTACTGGTCGCTTATTTTTGAGCCCGCGAGAAACGCGCCGAGCATTTTCGGCCTGCCGCCGCTGAAGATGGTTTGCTTCAAGGGCATATACCTTGTTGATTC
>JAPLVT010000075.1 GCA_026396975.1 Candidatus Iainarchaeum sp. | reverse complement strand
AAAAGGCTCGGAAAAAAGCAAAACACCGTTTCTGTCAGGCATGACTTGAGAGCGTTTCAAGCAGAGTTGCTGAGAAAAAAACGCGGGTAGCGCAAGAAGAAATTCTATTCCTTTATTTCCGCGTTGTCGATCTGCCCGTCGCCGTCCAAATCGAGCCCCTCAACCACTTTCGCGGACTTTCCCTTGTCAAAAAGATTCGGCTTTATTGTTTCCTTCAGGTTTTTTATCAGCGCGATAATCGCTGCTTTGGTGCCGGCGTTCCTGTTGCCCGCAATCAACAGAATTGATTTTTTTGCAAATCGCGGATGCTGAATCTTCTCTATAATGCCGACGGCGTCCTCGCTGTACTCCTTGCCCGTAATAGTGCTTTTTATCACAAAATGCCCGTTGCTAGAGAAAAAACGCACAGGCAACTGGTTGTTTATTTCCCCCGTGAGCTTGTTGGTAATAGGCCCGCCAACGATCACAAGATTGCTGTTCTCAGCCTCCACGCTCGGGACCATTGTGTCAAGGAACACCAGCGGAAAATTCACTTCTTCCGCAAGCGAAGCCAAAAAAGCCGCGAGTTCCACTGCAAGGTGGTTGTCCCTCGCGCGCGCTTTGAACGGGCCGTGGGGGTCAGTGCTCCCCACCACGATTTTGCAGTCCAGCTTTCCGTTCAAGATAAATGGCTCAAAAAACTGCCGTACCTCGGAAGGCACTGCCTTGCCCCTCTCCCTTGTATAGCTGAACTCTTTTTTCTTCCCTGCCTCCTGCAGGTTCGGGGCGACGGCAAAGCTGTCGAACTTGCTTGAAAAGTACTTCGCGAGCGCGCCCTGGCGCTCCTCTGTTTTCTGCACCTCAATTAGCCCTGCGTTGCGCAGCTGCTTAATGCAGTAATAAACTTTCTGCTCGTGGATATTGAGCTTTTTCGCGATCTCCGCAGGATACATCGGCTTGCTGCCAAGCAGCTGCAGGATCTGCCATGCGGTTACGTTAAGCACTGGCTTCAGCTGTTCCACGCTGTGGAAAATCTTTGTGGGAATGCGAACCTCGCTGTTCCCAACGGAAGAAACCAAATAGTCAGCCATCCAGCCACCAAAACGCCATAAAAGGAACCATTAACAAATTTTTTATAACGGTATTAACGATATTATAACATTAATGTAATTATTTATAAATCCTTTCGCTATCATGCCTCAACTTGCCCCGAGTGGTTGAAATTATGCATATAAGCAATTTAAATATAAAGTGTGCCATTAGTTAAGTTATCTATCAAAACGGCTTTTTAAAGCGTGAACTGTAAAGAGGTTGCATCACTAAAATGTGCGGTATCGTAGCCTGCGTTGGAGACTCGAACGCCCCGGGCGTTGTCCTCGAGGGTCTGAAGCGCCTGGAATACCGGGGCTATGACAGCTGGGGCATAGCATCGCTGCACGGCAACTCGATTTCAATAAGCAAGAAGGTTGGAAGGATAAGCGAAGCGGCAGCCGCGCTGCCGGCCGCCTCTGTTTCCATTGGCCACACGCGCTGGGCTACGCACGGCGGAGTTACGGAATGCAACGCGCACCCTCACACCGATTGCAGCGGCGGAATCGCAATCGTGCACAACGGCATTATTGAGAATTACAGCGCGCTGAAGAAGTCGCTTGAGCTGAAAGGCCATATTTTCAAAAGCGAAACAGACACCGAGGTAATCGCGCATCTCATTGAAGAAGAAAAGAAGAAAGGCGTTTCTTTTGCCAGAGCCGTGGGTGACTCATTGCGCTGTCTCGAGGGCAGCTTTGCGATTGCGGCTCTCGATTGCGCAAGCGGCGCGGTTATTGGGGCGCGCAAGAACAGCCCGCTCGTGGCTGCTTTCGACGGAAACGGAAAATGCTTCCTTGCATCGGATGTAACGGCTTTCTTGCAGCACACAAAAAAAGCCGTCTTCCTCGACGATGGCGAAATGGTTTCGCTCGGCAACGGCAGGCCTGTTTTCACTGATTTCTCGCTGCGCGAAATAAAAAAGACCCCGGTTGAAATAAGCTGGAGTTCCGAGCAGGCGGAAAAAATGGGCCACAAGCACTTCATGCTCAAGGAGATTTTCGAGCAGCCGGAAAAAATTGCCGCCACAATGCAGAACAGGCTTTCCGGCGGTTCCATAACGCTCAAGGAAATCGCGCCAGTGCTGCGCAAGGCAAAGCAGTTCGACAGAGTTGTGCTCCTGGGCTGCGGCACGGCTTACTACGCTGGCATGGTCGGGGAATATGTCTTTGAGGAACTGTGCGGGCTGCCAGTGCAGGCGGAATACGCCTCCGAGTTCAGGTATCGGAAGCCGGCTGTCGGCAAAAAGACACTTGCCATAGCAATCAGCCAGAGCGGCGAAACAGCTGACACGCTTGCCGCAGTGCGCGAGGCAAAAGCGCGTGGCGCCACAGTGGTTTCAATCGTTAATGTTGTTGGCAGCGCAATCGCGAGGGAAAGCGATTTCGTTTTTTACATCAATGCCGGGCCAGAAATCGGTGTTGCGAGCACAAAGGCCTTCACCTGCCAGCTTACGGCGCTTGCGATGCTTGCGGTTTCTTTCGCCGCAGAATCAGGGAAGATCGGCGAGGCAGCCGTAAAAGAGCTTGTTGGCGGGCTGCGCATGCTGCCGCAGCAGCTTGAGGCTGTCCTTCAGGAAAGCGGAAGGATTAAGGAAATCGCAAAGCGCTATTCCGACAGGCGCAACGCGCTTTTCCTGGGAAGGGGAGTGAACTACCCGATTGCGATGGAAGGCGCGCTGAAGCTCAAGGAAATAAGCTATATCCACGCCGAAGCAATGCCCGCGGCTGAAATGAAGCACGGCCCCATCGCGCTCATCGACAAGCAGATGCCTGTTGTTTTTATCGCCGTGAAGGACAGGAGCTATGAGAAGATTTTGGGCAACATCGAGGAAGTGAAAGCCAGGGGCGGAAAGGTCATCGCAATTGCGAACAGCGGTGACTCGCATCTTCAGCAGAAAGCGGATGAAATAATTTTTGTGCCGAAAGCCCACGAGCTGCTGCAGCCAATCATCAACGCGGTGCCAATGCAGTTGCTCGCTTATTACATTGCTGACATCCGGGGCTGCGATGTCGACAAGCCGCGCAACCTCGCGAAAAGCGTTACAGTCGAATGAGGTGTTTTTATGAGTGCACGGGAAAATTTTTGGTTGGCGCAAAGGCAGCGCTTTTTTGCTGGTGGTGCTGCACATGAAGCTTAGGAAAGCGACTGAAGAAGACGCACACAAGGTCGCGCACGTGATGGTAAAAAGCTATAACATGGATTCGCTCGAGGAAGCTGTGGAGGCTTTCAGGCGCGAGATGATGCAGGAAAAAGCATTTGTAGTTGCCGAGGAAGGCGATGCAATAGTGGGCATTGCTTCCTGGCAGATGCACGATGTTCCAAAGCATATGCTCGCGGAACTGCACAGGATTGCTGTCCTGCCCGAATTCAAGGGGAAGGGCGTTGCAAAGCGGGTCTTTGAATTCCTGCTGGATGACTGCGACCGGTTCTACAGGAGCAAGGGGCACGCGCTGCGCAAGATGTTCGTGCTCACGCACGCCTCTAACAAGAGGGCGCATGCTTTTTACGAAAAGCTCGGCTTCAAGCTGGAGGCAAGGCTGCCCTCGCATTACTATGACGGCGAGGACGAGCTTGTTTTCTCAATGTTCCTTGAAAAGAAAAAAGACTGATTGTTGTGTTTCACTATGCCAAAAATAAAAGCGGTTTTATTTGATTTGGATGACACGCTCTTCGACTGCAGCGGAACGCTTGTAAAGAACGCGCGCAAAAGGGCTGCAGCCGCAATGGTCGCCGCAGGCCTTCCTGTGGGCGAGAGCGAAGCACTGGGCTTGCAGGAAGAGCTTTCGAAAAATCTCGGGCCCATGGAGAACATTTTCGACAGGATTTGCGACAGGCTGGGCATCAACGGCGACAAAAAAAAGCGCATTGTCCAGGCCGGCTTCAATGCCTACAACAGCGACCAGGTCGAAAGCATATGCCTCTTCCCTGACGTGCTGCCGACGCTCGCAAAACTGAGGGGGACGGGAATTAAAACCGCGCTTGTCACAAGCGGCATCTTCGAAAGGCAGAGAAAAAAAATTGAGAGTCTCGGCTTGGAAGGCAAATTGGACCACATTCTTATAAGGGACACTGAGAAGGACGCGAGCAAGGAGGAAAAATTCATCGCTGCCATTAAAAAATTCAGGCTGCGCGCCGGCGATGCTGCTGTAGTGGGCGACAGGATCCACAGCGAAATAAAGCTCGGCAACAAGCTCGGCATGACAACAATCAGGATACTGCACGGTCGCTTCAAGTCAGTGAAGCCGCGCACAGAATTCGAGGAGCCCGATTACACTATAAAGCGCATCGGC
>JAPLVT010000102.1 GCA_026396975.1 Candidatus Iainarchaeum sp. | reverse complement strand
GGTTTGCCATATTCCAATGGCCGACCCGTTCTGCCCCGCGCTGCGCAAAATTCTGGTTTCGACGGCGAAAGAACTGAAAATCACGCACCACCCGAAAGGAACAGTCCTCACAATCGAGGGCCCGCGCTTCAGCACGAGGGCGGAATCCCGCATGTTCAGGAAAATCGGCGGCGACATCATCAACATGAGCACTGTGCCAGAGGTTGTCCTCGCGCGCGAAGCCGGAATGTGCTACCAGGCAATCGCAATGGCGACAGACTTTGATTGCTGGCTTGAAGAGGAAAGCGTCGACATCCAAAAAGTGCTGAGGGCATTCAAAACAAACGTCGAGAACGTGAAAAGGCTTTTGCTCGCGGCAATCCCAAAAATTTCTTACAGCGATTGCGAGTGCCAAAAGCACATTAACAGCGCGCTGGTAAAAGCCGAAGAAGACTGATTTCTTATTTTACGCTTCAAAGCGGCAGGCTGAGCAGCCCGAGCGAAAACGCGAGCATTATTGGGCAAAAAAAAGCAATGGAACAATCACGCTAAGAATGCGCAGATTTTATTTTTGTTTTCCGCTTTTTTCTTTTTAAAAAAAGGAAAAACGCAACGATTATTGCTGCGCCCGCTACAAACAGCAGGTTAATGTTTTGCTCGATGGCAGCAAAATTCTCGCCCACAAAATAGCCCAGGCATATGAGTATCAAGCTCCATATTCCAGCGCCAAGGCAGGTGTATACACAGAATTTTAACAGGTTCATTTTGGCAAACCCCGCGGGCAGGGAAATCAATTGCCTTACAACAGGAACGAGCCTGCCGATCAGGGTTGTCACACTCCCGTACTTCTCGAAGAATTCGTCGGAATTTGCAAGGCTTTCACTGCTGATTAAAAAAAACCTGCCGTACTTGTGCACGAGTTTTTCCGCGAACATGCGGCCCAGATAAAGCGCGAGATAGTAATTAACCAGCGCGCCCGCGAGGCTCCCGAGCACCGCGGAAAGCAGTATCAGCGGCACGGACATTTCCCCCCTCGCGGCAAGCATGCCAGCGGGAATAAGGACAACCTCGCTCGGAAAAGGGATAAAAGAGCTTTCGATTGCCATTAGAATGAAGATGCCGGCGTACCCCCAGGCGCCCACTGTCTGCACCAGGAAAGACACTGACTGGTTAAACAGTTCGCCAAGCATTTACAACAGCAACTCCCTGCTTCCAACAGCTAGAAGACAATAAAAAAGTATTAAAAACACTACCAAGGAAAAATATACTCAGAAAAAAAAGCCGAATCAAGCGGCTTTCGCTTTAAGCGTTTTTTGGCAAAAGGGGTGGAGGGGCGTGCAAAAAAAACTTTGCGAAGCATTTTTTCCCCAGGCTTTTTTTCGTGGGGAAAAAAAGGCTGTTTTCTTATTGCTATTGTTTTTTTTGCTCACGCCCCCTTTTATCTTTGCGACAGCAGACCCAATGGTAATGGTCACAGCCCCAAATGGAGGGCAGTACATCAAAGGGACTTATTTAGTAACGTTTGATGTGAATGATCTTGATTCCAACTATCTTACTACTTCCATCTACTACAACACAGCAGCAGACAAGGCGGGTGCAACTGCCATTGTTTCAGATGTCAACATCAGCGACAGCACTGCGGCAATCGCGTGCACCGGCGGCACGGGAGACCTGTTGCAGTGGATAACAAGCAAGACATGCACTTACAGCTGGAACACAACGCTGATTAACGGCAACTTCTACATAGTTACTGAGGTAAAAGACAAGGCCGGTCCGCCGGGTACAGTCGACTCGAGCGACCTGCCGTTCAATCTCGACAACAACAAGCCGTACACGTGGGTTGATTACAACAAGGACACATGGCAAGGGTTCGATGCGAACCTTGTGTTCAGGTGCAGCGACATCTTCGGCTTTTCATCAAGCGGCTGCTCAAGCATCACTGCCAGCGGCGCAAGCTGCAGCGGCTTGATGAACGACAGCAACATGCTTTACTGCACTGTTTCGAGCGACGGAAACACCACGGTTTCTTTTTACAGCACTGACAGGGCTGGCAACGCTGGCGACACAAACACAATATACACCCTTGTTGACAAGGCAGCGCCGACAGTGAACAACAAGAGCAGCACGGATTCAAACAAGGCAAAGCCGGTTGTCTACTTCGACCTGAACGACAGCGCGAGCGGAGTGCGCGTATCCGACATGAACCTTTTCATCGACGGCAACAAAATAGCGCCCGCGACAACGCAGTTCGGCAACAACTACCACGTCAGCTGGACATTCACATACGACCTTGCGACAGGAAAGACAGTCTACATCGGCGTGCAGGTTGCCGACAACGCAGGGCACAGCACAGGCGACGTTAACTGGAACTTCAGCATTGACACGAACGCGCCGGCAATAGCAGGGGTAACAATCAGTGACACAAACGGCTATACGAACGATGAAACGCCAACGATATCGCTTAGCGGAATCACAGGTGGCACTCCTTCTTACATGTCACTGGGCTGCAGCGACTCGAACTGGAAGGCATGGCAGGCTTACGCCACAAGCGCCAGCGACCTAAATGTGGGCAACGTCAACTATAGCTGCAAGGGCAGCACTGACGGAAGCGTTACTGTTCATTTGCGCCTCAAGGACGCTGCCGGAAACATTTCAGCCTCTGTCAGCGACAGCACTTACCTGGACAGGAACGCACCTTCCCCGCCGCCAAGCCTGACCGCAAGCAGCGACAGTGATGGAAACATCAACCTGGGCTGGACCGCTTCAATAGAAGGCAGCGGTTCCACAATAACATATTACAT
>JAPLVT010000148.1 GCA_026396975.1 Candidatus Iainarchaeum sp. | reverse complement strand
AAAATCGACGGCGTTTTCGCTGTAATGGATTTCGGGCAGAAAAGCGAAATTTCCGCAGAAGACCTGCGGCTGGTGAAGGAGAGGGAGCGGCTCCGGGCCGAAAAGAAATGGGCTGAAGCAGACGAGATAAGGAAGAAACTGGAAGGCAGGGGAATACTGCTTGACGACACTGCCGCCGGCACAAAGTGGAAGAAGGCGCTGAAATGAGGCCCTTGGTCAGCCATAAAAAATTTTTACGCAATTTTGAGGAAGCCAATAGGCTGAAGAAAAAATCCGAAGAACACCATGACAACGCCGCGATACAGGAAAAATGCGGCCGCAAAATAAACGCGGGGGTTTCACGCATGCTAGAGCGCAGCGCGCGTGAAGAAGGACTTAAGCAGATCGCGCTCGCAAGGGAAAACAGGCCGTTTGTATGCCAGGCCAAGCGCGCGGCGAAAAGGATGCTAAGAAAAATTTAAATACAAAAAACTGCTTTTATTAACCGACCCGGATGGAGCCCACAATCCTAATTGACCTCATAATCATCATTCTTGCGGGCACAGCGCTTGGATGCATCGCGAGGATGCTGCGGCAGCCCCTGATTGTTTCGTACCTGATTGCGGGGCTTGTAATAGGCCCTTTCGGGCTTAATCTCATACTGAACAGGGCTGACATACCGCTCTTCGCAGAGCTCGGCGTCGCCTTAATGCTCTTTGCGGTAGGCATTGAAACCGACATCGCAAGGCTGCTTAAAATGAAGGGCATCGTTGTGCTCGGCACGCTGCTGCAGGTTTTCCTCACAGCCGGAATTGTTTTTGCGATAATGAATTACAGCGGCCTGGCGCTCATGGAAAGCGTTTACCTCGGGTTCATTCTCGCCTTCAGCAGCACGGTGCTGGTAGTGAAGATTCTTACGCAGGAAAACCAGCTGAGCACGCTGCACGGCAGGCTGATTGTAGGGTTTGCGCTGATGCAGGACGTAATAGCGGTTCTGATGCTGCCGCTGCTCGCAAACCCGGCCATGATTGCGCACGCCGGCGCGCTTGCGAATTTCGCTTTGAGCATTTTTTCGCTTTTCGCGCTCGCATACCTGCTGAACAGGCTTGTGCTGCCGCGCGTTCTTGGCTATTTCAGCGGCCAGCCCGAGCTTTTTTACCTGCTGATTATCTCAGAGTGCTTCATGTTCATCGGCCTGTCCGTGCTGTTTGACTTCTCAATCGCCGTCGGCGCTTTCATCGGGGGCCTGAGCCTGAGCAGCCTCCCCTACAACATTGAAGCGGTGAGCAAAATCAGGGGTGTCAGGGATTTTTTCAGCACCATTTTCTTTGTTTCAATCGGCATGCAGGTAAGCCTTGCTTTTGGCGCATTCCCAATCGCGCTTTTTTTGCTCATGCTCGGGGCTGTTTACATCCTGAACCCGCTTGTTTTCTATTTGATAGGCATCGCGGGCGGATACGGCGGCAGAACAGCTTTCATCGTCGGTTTGGCGCTTGCGGAAGCAAGCGAATTCTCTTTTGTCCTGGCATCTCAGGGGCTGAGGCTCGGGCAGATAAGCCAGCCTGTCTACGGCACTGCGCTGCTTGTGATAGCGATTTCGCTGCTCACAACGCCATACCTGATGCAGAACAGCGACGCTATTTACAACCGCCTGGAAAAAATCGCTGACGCGCTGTTTCCGCCGCACAAAAGGGCTTTTTTGGGCAGGAAGATGCGCCACCTGGAAAACCTGCCAGAGAAAAAAGCAATGCATAGGCATAGCATACTTGTTGGCGCGGGAATTTTCGGCGGCAGCCTGCTGGAGCTGCTGAAAAGCAAGGGAACGCTTATTGTTGTCGACCACAACCCGCACGTGGTAACTGAACTGATAAAAAAGGGCTATAACGCGATTTACGGCGGCCCGGAAAACGAGGATGTCTGGGACAAGGTCGCGCTTGAAGAAGCAAGGCTCCTGATAATAACAATCCCCGTGGTCGACAAAGCCGCAAAGCTTGTTAAGAAAGCGCGAAAGCTGAATCCGAAAATGACAGTGTTTGGCAGGGCACACTACTATGGGGGGGCGCTGCGCCTCTACGAATCCGGCGCTGACTTTGTCTGCATGCCTCACGTGATCGGCGCAAACTATTTCACGCGCTGCGTTGCAGAATTCCTCGAAACAGGCAAACTGGAGGAAGTAACCCATTTGCACGAGGAATACATGGGTTTCCTGAAGGAAAAAGCCGCGGAAGAGAAAAAATACTTTGGAGGCTGAAGCTTTCCGCGGGGCGCGCAATAAGCTTTAAAAACAGTGCATCGCAATGCTATTGTTATGCCGGCAAGAAGGGATTTACAAATTCTGCCATGAAAATTCCCTAAATCCATCCGATTTGTTTAGCAATGATTTTTTCAACGCGCCCAGCGGAGGCTTTGCGAAATGAGTGAAAGAAAAGTTGAAATCCTCGACACAACTCTTCGCGACGGAGAGCAAACGCAGGGAGTTTCTTTTTCTCCAGAAGAAAAGCTCAGCATAGCCAAAATACTGCTCGAAGAGGTATGCGTTGACAGGGTGGAGGTTGCCTCCGCGAAAGTAAGCGCGGGAGAAATGGAAGCAGTAAAGGGCATAACCGCGTGGGCAAAACGCAAAGGAGTGCTGGAAAAGGTCGAGGTCCTCGGATTTGTTGACGCGGAAAAAAGCGTTGACTGGCTGCTCGCGTGCGGCGCAAAAACAATGAACCTTCTCGCAAAAGGAAGCCTGCTGCATCTCACGAAACAGCTGCGCAAAAGCCCCGAACAGCACACAGAAGACATTCGCAAAACCGTTGAGTACGCAGTGAGCAAGGGCATTGCAGTAAATGTTTTCCTCGAGGACTGGAGCAACGGCATGCGCGAAAGCAAACAGCATGTTATGCAGTTGGCGCGGACGCTCTCCGAAATGCCGGTGCAGCGCGTTTTCCTGCCCGACACGCTCGGAGTGCTCGAGCCAGAAGAAACAGGAAAATTCGTGCGCGAAATGGTTCAAAATTTCCCTTCGCTGCGCTTCGAATTCCACGCGCACAACGATTATGGCTTAGCAGTTGCGAACACTCTTGCGGCGCTTCGCGCAGGCTGCGCCGGAGCGCACGTTACAGTCAACGGCCTTGGAGAGCGCGCCGGCAACGCGGCTCTCGACGAGCTTGTGGCAGTGCTAAACGACAAAACTGATTTCAGGTGCGGGGTTAAGGAGAAAAAGCTCGCGAAAATAAGCAAAATAGTCGAGGCTTTTTCTGGAAAAAGGCTTGCGGCGAACAAGCCGATTACAGGGAGCAATGTTTTCACGCAGACAGCCGGAGTGCATGCTGACGGCGACAAAAAAGCCATGCTCTACCAGAACAGGCTGCTGCCCGAGAGATTCGGAAGGGAAAGGCAGTACGCGCTTGGAAAACTGAGCGGCAAAGCGAGCCTTGAGCATAACCTTGAAAAAATCGGGCTGGCGCTAAGCGAAGAAGACAAGCGGAAAGTCCTGCAGAGGATAGTGGAACTGGGCGACATGAAAAAGACTGTTACCGCAGAAGACCTGCCATACATTGTTTCCGACATCCTTGAGGTGAGCGGCGAGAAAAAAGTGCGCATAATCAAGTGCGCCGTGAACAGCGGCCTTGGAATAAAGCCCGAAGCATCGCTTGTGCTCCGCATTAACGGGAACGAGTACAGCGAAAGCGCCGAGGGAGACGGCGGCTATGACGCCTTCATGAACGCGCTCGCAAAAATAATGAAAAAATCCGGGTTTGCGCTGCCAAAGCTCACGGACTATGAGGTGCACATTCCGCCCGGCGGAAAAACAGACGCGCTGGTTGAAACAACAATAACCTGGCAGGGAAAAGAAAGGGAATTCAGGACAGTTGGAGTGGACAGCGACCAGGTAATGGCTGCAGTGAAGGCAACCGAAAAAATGCTGAACGCGGTCGTTAGAAACGGAAAGCAGTGAGCTGTTCGGTAAACAATGAGCCGGCGTTTTTTACTGAGGCGGCAAAAACTTCTCCAGCCCGTGCTCAATGACCTTCCTCAGCAAATCCCCTGCCGCAGAGTTAAGCTCCCGCAGTCCACAGGTTTAATTAATTTGCGCCCTGGGCTTTTTCTTGCGCTCAAGCGAGGCGGATTTAACCAGGAAAACTCCCGTGAAATCCCCGCTCATTTTCTTTTCGGATTTTTTTATCACAATGCGCTTTTTGAAATTCGGCGCGTCCAGCACAAGGCTCTCATACTCGCCGCCCTCGCCCGCGACATTGAAGCCGATTTTATAGCTTATGCCCTCAAGCTGCTTTATCTCATCCTCGCTGATTTCCTTTCCAAGCCACTTGCCGCCAAGGCCCATGGCCGCGATTTTTGTCAGAACAAAAACAAAGCCGCTCCTGCGCAATTCCCTCAGCTCATCCTCCTGCCTCAAGTGCCACAAGGGCGAGAAAAGCCGCAGCCGCATGCTGTTGCAGATTTTTTGTATTCTCTCGCGCTGGTAATTGCTGTAAAGCGCGCCGCTAACCACTCCTTCAACGCCAAATTTTTCTTTCGCTTCTGCAAGCGCTTCACGCAAAGCGGACAATTCCTTCTCCTTGTCACCCTTTGTTTTTTTCACAACCAGCGGAATGCCGAGCGCCTCGGACTGCATTTTCAGAATATTTAAGTCAGGCTTGTGGTACATGAAACTGTCCGGGTTTTCGGGAATAACAGAAACAAGGCAGGCGACACCGTAATTCTGCCTCTGCATCAGCCAGAGCGCGAGGCAGCTGTCCTTTCCGCCGCTGAAAAGAGCGGCAATGCGCGCCTTCTTTTTTTCCGCCAGGCCCGCAATATACCATGATTTGGTTTTCCCCTCTTTTTTCGCGAGCCTTTCAATCGCCCTGTCGCTGTTGCTGCCGTACTGCGCGGCTGTCTTGCCCCTCTCCGCGAATTCCGGCGGAATGCCAAGTGCCCCCGCGAGCTCGCGCAAAATTACTTTGTTCCTTCCGCCCGAAATTTTTTGGCTGTTCGGCAGCGAGCCCGCGAATTTCATTATTTTTTTGCCGAGGAAAGGCGTTTCGAGCTTTAAGCCATTCGCCTCCGCAATCGCCCTGTTCCAGCGCAGATCACTGCGCAAAAGCTTGCCCAGCGCGGCAGCCGAGTCAGCTTCCAGGTCGCTTGAACTCTTGAAGCGCGCGTAGCCCAAAAAAAGCTCGTCGGCGCCCTGGCCAGAAAAAACAGCTTTCACGCCGCGCTTTTTTGCGCGCCCGCAGGCGATGAAAAGCGGCAGCGCAATGCCGGCATCAACGGGGCTGCCCGATTTTATCAAAGGGACAATTTTCTCCAAAAGAGCCGGCAATTCCCCAAT
>JAPLVT010000071.1 GCA_026396975.1 Candidatus Iainarchaeum sp. | reverse complement strand
CGGCTTGTAGTCCTTGGGCATCGGAGTGTAAAACTCGTCGCCAGAAGTAGCGATAATCTTTCCAAGAATCTCTTCTCCCTGCAAACTCCCCACCAAAAACAAGGATTGAAAGAATAAACGCTTACTTGTTTAAAAAGGTTTGGGGATGGGAGGATTTGAACCCCCGTCGCCAACTCGTCCGAACTTTTCCGCGCAAGTTATTTTGCGCCGATTTTCTTTTAATAAACTTTTTCTTTTTCTAAAAGAAAAAGTTTCCCGAAGCTGGAATCCTGGACCAGGCTAGACTACATCCCCACACCTTTTCTTTTTACGAAAAAGAAAAGCTGTACTAAAAGAAAAAAACTGGAAAACTTAATAAACTAATAAACGTGCAGGATTAAAAATTATTCCAGTGCGCCGAGTTTGCCGAAATCGTACACTTTGTCCGCGACTGCAAAGACCCGAAAAGTTTCAATACTTCGACGCAGGAAGGGGCTCAACAGCTGCTGCCGTTTTACATCTGTGCCGATGCTCACGGCATTCATGCTGGGCTGCACTATAAGGCTCTTGTCTTTGAATTTTCCCACAAGAAAGCATTTGAATTGCTCGCGCTTGTAGCGCTCCCTGATCGTGACCGCGGGGTGCTCGTGGCCGATGGCAATTGTTTTTGCTTTTTTGAATTCTGCTGAAGAGGGAATTGTTTCGCCGTGCGAGACAAAAACGCGGCTTTTTTCAAGGAAAAGACCTTCTTCCTCGATTGAAAGACCTTCCCATTTCGCAATCGGCCCGAGAATCTTGTCGTGGTTGCCCCTGATGAGCACGGTGCGCTTGCAGTGCGCCTGCAGCAGGCGCAGCATTTCAATTACCTCGTGCCATTCTTGCTCGCTTATCTTGCCGAATTCGTGCTTTAGGTCACCGTTGATGATGATAATTTCTGGTTCTGCTTTTGGAAAAACCTTTTTCTCAAGCCGCTTCTTGATATCCTCAAAGTTGAATCTCGGCAGCAATACCCCCTGCCTGTTGAACGCTTCCTCCAAGCCGAGATGCAGGTCTGCGAGCACAAGCGCCTTGTCCTTGGCCATCCAAAGCGCCGTGTCAAGCGCGAAAACGCCGGGAAGCAGTTCTGTTCCCTGAGATTTGCCCATAAGTGAAGTATGCCCAAAAAACAATTTTAAATAGGAGTTCAAACTATTATTCTGCAGTTATGGACCTGATAGAAGAGGCTGTTGAGAAAGCGAAGGAAACAATGCGCAAGTGCAGCACGCCGCACGGCTTGCACGCAAGCGGCGGCCCGCGCGGATACAACAGCGTGTGGGCGCGGGACAGCATGATTGGGCTGATTGGCGCAAGCACGATGGACCCGCGGGGAGAATTCAAACAACAATTTAGGATAACGCTCAACACACTGCGCAAATACCAGACCAGCGTTGGGCAGATTCCAAACTGCGTTGACATGTGGGACAAAGTGCGCCCGAAAAAAGCGACTTTTGCGACAACCGACAGCACGCTGCTCTATTTGCTTGGGCTGAAGGCATTCGCTCACAATTATAACGACAAGAAAATATTGCGGCAATTCAGGCGCTCAATCGACTCGGCTTTCTGCTGGCTGAGGTGCCAGGACGCCGGCGAGGATTTCCTGCCGGAACAATTGCCAACATGCGACTGGCAGGATTGCTTTCCGCACAAGTACGGGCACACAATAAACACAGTGGCGCTTTACTATGCCGCACTGAGGGCTTACGGGAAAAAGAGGGAAATGCGGAACGTTCTTAGGGCGGTAAGCGGGCGGACACAATCGAAAATAATCCTGTTCAACAATGAAAAAGGCCATTTTTACCCTTGGGTATGGAAGAACCACGACGGCGATATCGAACAGGAAGAATGGTTCGACAGCCTCGGCAACATGATTGCGATTTGCGGCGGCCTCGCTGACAGGAAACAAGCCGCGAAAATACTGCGCTTCGTGAAAAAGAAGCGGATTGACAAGCCTTATCCGGTGCGTGTAATCTATCCGCCGATAAAAGAAGGCGACAAGGAGTGGCACAGTTATTTCGGAAAGTGCCTTGCGGCAACACCGCACTATTACATCAACGGCGGCATCTGGCCTTTCGTCGGCGGGTTTTACGTTGCAGGGCTGGCAAAAGCGGGGAAAGCGCGGGAAGCCAAGAGGCAGCTAATCGCGCTGGCGAAAGCAAACAGATTGGGCAAGCACGCGCACTGGGAATTCAATGAGTGGATTCACCCGCTGAAAAGAAAGGCTATGGGGAGCGAGTACCATGCGTGGGACGCGGGGGCGTTCCTGCTCGCGGCTGCTGCGGTTCAAGGGAAGAAACTGCCGCCGGGATTAGATTGAAACCGCTGGCTTGCCTGCTTAAAAGAGAAATCTGCCGCATGGTTTCGGTTAAAACACGGAATCGGATTTAGAATCAGGTTTTGCTTGTTTTATCGCTCGCGCACAGCGATTGTTGCCTCTTTTTTCGACGCGCCGTTGCTTTTCCTGCAGCTGTTTGCCTTGCCGTTCAGCCCAAGCTTCTTTTCAACCAAGTCGTGGATGCCCTTCGAGGTTTTGTTGTAATCATAGTTCTGCACGGCGTGCTTGCGCGCCTTCTCGCCCATCTTCGCGCGCAGCTCGTCGTCGCCGAGCAGCTTGTGCAGGTACTTTGCAAGGTCATCAATGTCGGCCTTGTAGGCAAAAGTCTTCGGCTGGTCGAATTTTATTTTAGTCCTTTTCTTGAAGCCCATCCAGCCGTAAGCCCACTCTTCAGTGAGCTTTGTTTCCTCGCCAACCTTCGCGAGAAAACCGGTTTCACCGTGGATAATTGTGTCCTTTATCCCCATCGCGTCAATCGAAAGCACTGGCTTGCCGCAGGCCATTGCCTCGATCTGAATCATTCCGAAGCCTTCTATCCTGCTGGGCGCCGCGTAAACATCGCAGGCGTTCAGCAGGCAGCACATGAACTCCCTCGAAAGCGGGCCGTCAAGGAACTTTACTTTTCTCCTGATGTCGAAATCCCTCATTATCGAAAGCTCTTTCTTGTAATGGTAGTAAGGCTTTCCTTTCTCCCAGGTCTTGCCCACGTACTTCCAATTCGGGAAATCACCGTTGATTTTCCCCAGCGCCTGCAGCACTTCCTGGAAGCCCTTGCTGGTCGTGTCACCACCAGCGGTCAGAATCATCTTCTCGTCAGGCTTCACGCCAAGCAAGTTCCTGATGTACAGAACGCGCGGGTCGTCCTTCGGCAGCGGCCTCATCTGCTGCGTGTCAATGCCGATCGGCATCGGGCAGATGTTCTTGTTCGTCACTCCATCGCGGTAGTAAACGTCCCTGACCCACGCGGAGGTGGTGAGAATAAGCGGCAGACTGTCAAACAGCTTGTGGTAGTTCGCGACCCAGCCGTCGGCATTCAGCCACGGCACTGGCTGCACGCCGTATCGCAGCGGGTGCTGGATGATGCGCGGGGCGTCGCCCCAATAGCCGATGCCGATCGCGACATCTGGCTTGAAAGTTTTGTACAAAAATTGCTTCTCGGTGTCGGCTGTCCTGTTGCAGGGCGCAACCTCGAAGCCACCGTTCACCAGGCCTCTGTACAACAAGTCGCCCTGAATGCTCAATCCATCCAGCTCTGGCGGGTAAGGATACAGTATCAGTGATCGCATGCCGATTCAACTTTGAAGCTCTCAGTCGCGTTCGCACTCTGCTCTTCGAAGGAGCCGATACTAAAGTTGTAGGCGAATGTAATTAATAATCGTTTCGCTCGCGCTGTCGCCGCGCGCAGCGCGCGGTTCACATCGGCTGTGCGCGTGTTCGGCACGCAGAAATTCCCGCGCGCTGAGCGCTTGTAGTTGAAGAAGAAAATTTTTTTGCAGCGCAGGCGCCCGCCCCCTACCATCTGCCTGACTGCATCGTGCACAGCGATGTGCCTCAGGTGGCCGTACTCGCCGTTAGCGCCGTGCGTGAAGACATAATCGAAGCGGAACCCGAAGTTGTTCTGCCGCAGCATGCCCGCGATGCGCATTTCCACCTCATCAAGCGAGTTAAGCTGCAGCTCAGGATGCTCGTCCTCGAGGTCGGACATCGCGAACTTGGCGCCCAGCTGCTTGCAGGCGCGCGCGAAGCGCGGCGCCCTGTCAGCGTCGTCCCGCCTGCAGAGCGAAAGAACCACCCAGCGCCAGCGCTTGTTCTCCAAAATCGTGCCGCCGCACCAGATTGTTTCGTCGTCGGGGTGCGCAACAATCACCAATGCCTTTACCATACATACAATTGAGATTACAAAAGTTTAATAGTGATTTTGGATATGGGGCGAGCAGCGCCCGCACCAGCGTATCACGCTCAGGCAAGCATCACCTTGCAAAGCAAATGCTTTGCGAGGCCTCGCAAACCCGCAGGTTTGCAAGGAATCACGCCGGCGCTACAACCAGATGCAGGTGTTCAGGAAAATGCCTTGCACAGCGCCTGCGCCGGCGTTTGCAAAAAGTTAAATAGTAATTCGGCGCTATTAGATTGCGAGCATGAAGGGCGAAAGCAGGCTGTTCTCCGTTGGCGATTTGTGCGTCGACGTGCTGCAGGAGATAGCCGGCGCGCCCGAGTTCGGCAAGGAAAAGGCGCTGCGGGAGCTTGACTTCAGCGTCGGGGGCAACGCGGCGAATTTTGCGGTCATCTCGGCGAAGCTCGGGCTGCAACCGACACTGGTGAGCGTCATTGGCAGCGATTTCGCAACGCAGTTCCTGAAAAAAGGGCTTGCTAAGGCGAAAGTGAAGGCAGCGCTGATAAAGAGCGGGGAGCAGAACGCCTTCAGCATCATCGTGGTTAACAGGAGGGGCGAGCGCGCAATCCAATCCGCGAAAAACTGCCTTGAAGAGATCAACCCGGAGAAAGTCGTGCGGCTGCTGCTGCCGGAATTGCGCGCGGGCGACATTGTTTTTTTCGGCGGTTTCTATCACCTGCGCAACATGCGGAAAGGATTCTTGCGATTGCTCAAAAAAATAAAAAGTAAGAAAGCGGTTGTTTGTTTCGACACCTGCTTCGACACGCGCGGGGTTTGGGGCATAAGCGCTTTCCTGCCGTTCATCGATTTCCTTTTCGTCAATGACATCGAGCTGAAGCATATAGCAAAGGGCGGCTCGATGCGGGCCAGAGCCGGCACGCTTTTAAAAAAAGGCGCTGGGTGCGTTGCGGTGAAGCAGGCGGCACAGGGAGCAACGCTTTTCAGGAAAGGATTGCCGCCACTGCATTTCCATTCGGTTGCACGCAAGGTTGTTGACAGCACCGGCGCCGGAGACGCTTTCAACGCAGGGTTTGTGTTCGGGCTGCTGCACGGCTGGTCGCTGGCGAACTGCATGTTCGCGGGAAACTTTGTCGCCGCGGGAAAAATAGCGCAGCATGGCTTGGCTGCGCCGAGCGCCGGCGCCGTAGAGAAATTCGCTGCAATCCGCAACGAGTCGGAGCTGATTGTCGAAAAGAATTACGCCGCGATGAGCAAAAGGGCTGCGGAGGCGGTTGCGGATTTGCTCGCGCGCAAGCCGGATGCCTCGCTAGCGCTTGCGACAGGTGAAACCCCGAAGCTGCTTTACAAAATGCTTGCCTCGGAATACAAAAACAAAAAAATTGATTTTGGCAAGGCGCGATTCTTTGCGCTGGATGAGTATGTTGGATTGCCACAAAGCGACAAAGCCAGCTTCTCATATTACCTGAAGAATAATTTTCTCGGCAAGGTCAACGCAAAACCACGCAATATTTTCCTCCTGAACGGCGCCGCACGCAATCTGCGTGCGGAATGCGCGAAGCACGAGGCGGCAATCCGCAGATTTGGCATTGATTTGTGCATTCTTGGCATCGGGAGGAACGGGCACGTTGCTTTCAACGAGCCGGGCGCCTGCTCGTACAGCATCACGCGGATGGCAATGATAAAGCCGGAAACGCGCAAAGTGAACGGCAAGAACTT
>JAPLVT010000026.1 GCA_026396975.1 Candidatus Iainarchaeum sp. | reverse complement strand
TCGCAGAAAGAAGAGGACAACACGAGGATGATCGGCTTTCTTCTGCCGATGGCCGGGCTGATTTTCGCGCTAGTGCTCTGGCAGATGCATATGATAAGCGACATTATTTTCGCGGCGCTGCTGCTTTTGGACGGATTGCTTCTGATCGGGTTTTCTCTCGGCACGCAGGTCAAGCCGCGCGAGTCAAAGAAAACACCCAAACTGCTGATTGACGACAGCGGCAAGAAAACCGCGCCGTTCATTGATGCAACCGGTGCGCGTGCGGGAGCGCTTCTCGGCGATGTCCGCCACGATCCCCTTCAAAGTGGGGGGCTCGGCACGCCTCCGCACCTGAGGGTTGAGCCAGGCATGATCCACAGGGCAAGCGGTGGAGTGCTTTTCTTGGATGAAATCGCGACGCTTAGCCAGAAAGGCCAGCAGGAGCTGCTGACCGCGATGCAGGAGAAAAAATACAGCATCACCGGGCAGAGTGAGCTGAGCAGCGGCGCGATGACTCGCACAGAGCCTGTGCCCTGCGATTTCGTTCTGGTTGCAGCGAGCAACTACGACGATTTAAGGAAGGTCCACCCTGCGCTGAGGAGCAGGATTAGGGGCTATGGATATGAGATTTACATGAACATTGACATGCCTGACAATGAGGAAAACCGGAACAAGCTTGTGCGCTTTATCGCCCAGGAGGTTGTGAAGGACGGCAAGATACCCCACTTTACGTGCGACGCGGTCGACCTTATTATTTTTGATGCGCGTAGGAGGGCCGAGCGCAAGGACAAGCTGACTCTGAAGCTGCGTGACTTGGGTGGGCTTGTGAGGGCGGCAGGCGACATTGCGAAGGAAAAGGGGCACGTTCTTGTGCTTCCGGAGGATGTGCAGCAGGCGAGGATTAGCGCCCGCACTCTGGAGCAGCAGATGGTTGACAAGATTCTTGAAATAAAAAAGGATTACGCTGTTTATCTCACGGAAGGGAGCGCAATCGGCAGGGTGAACGGCTTGGCGGTCAGCACGGACGGCAGCGCCGGCATGGTGATGCCAATTGAAGCCGAGATGGCTCCTGCCGCGAGCAGGTCAGAGGGAAAGATTATTGCGACGGGAAAACTGGGCGAGATCGCGAAGGAGGCAGTGCAGAACGTCAGCGCGCTTGTGAAAAAATTCAGCGGCAAGGACATCAGCAAGCATGACCTGCACATCCAGTTCCTGCAGACATATGAGGGAGTTGAGGGCGACAGCGCGAGCGTTAGCGTTGCGACAGCAGTCATCAGCGCCGCGGAGGGCATTCCCATAAAGCAGAGCGTTGCAATGACAGGCAGCCTTAGCGTGAGGGGAGAGGTGCTTCCTGTTGGCGGAATCAGCGCGAAAATACAGGCGGCAATCAAGGCTGGCTTCAAGGAGGTTATTATTCCGAAATCGAACCTGCGGGACATTGTGCTGCCTTCCGAGGAACTGCGCAAAATAAAGGTAATCCCTGTGCTGAATCTGAACGACGCCCTGCACTATGCTTTTGTGAAAGGCGGCAAGACAACAAAGTTGCTTTCCAACTTCAAGAAGATTCTTAGGATTCCTTCTTCCGGCGTAAAGGAAAAGGTTGCAAGCGGCGCGCCGGCGTGAAAAGGCTATTTGCCGCAAAGCCAAATTTGCCCGCCAAGTGTTTTTACTGCAGTGCAGCGGAAGCCAATGGCTTAAGGTTATTTAATGAAAAGCCGCCCGCGCTTTCGCAGGGCTGTTTTATCCGCTGAGCGTTATTTTCCCGTTTGCAACGCTGAATTTTTCCCTCGAGACTTCAACGGGTTTTTTGGTTTTGTTGTCAGTGTAGCTGATGCTTTCCTTTTTTTTGTTTATCACGGCCACTTTGCCTATCCACGTGCCCTCGTTGCTGTAAACCGGCAGGTCGACAAGAAGCTTTGTCACCCTTCCTTTTACATCCAGCACATTGCTCAGCTTGAAAGCAACCAGCAGCACTACAAAGCTGCCTAGCACTGTCATTAGGAACAAGTTCAGGTCAGCGAGGCGCAGTAGCACCAGCGTTGCCGCGTCGACAATCCACCAGAACAGCAGGGCGCTCACGCCCGTGAGAACATACCTGCGCAGCTGGAAAGCCCTCCTAAAGTGCACTGCATCGATGCATTTTCCGACAACAGTGCTCAGCGCGGCAAGCGCTATGAAGAGGTATGTGGATTGCGCTATTGTTACCGCATCAAGCAGCAGGTCTGTAATCTGCATTGTGCCGTACTTGCTGTACGCAGTCATTGCGCCGAATGCGAGAATGAAAATGCTGCCAATGTAAAGCGGGAAAGAGGGGCTCTGCGGGTTGATGCTGCCCGTGATGCTTCTGGAAAGGTTTAGTATCGGCTCTTCAATGCCGAATCCTTTGAGCAGCAGGTATATTCCGAGCAGGAATGCAACTATCTGGAAAGAGGTGTCCCCAAACAAAAAGAACAGCAAAAGCAGTATTCCTGGGATGCCGAAAAGAATCCGCGCAACATAAGGGTCCTTTATGGTTTCCTTTATAGTAAAGAAGGCTGACTCTATTTCCTGCGCCTGCTTTACTATTACTGTTTCCTTTGAAACAATGCGCCCCCTGCCCTGCAGTATCGGTATGATTTGGTCGTCTTCCGCGCCGTTTGTCACAAGCACAAAGCCGCTTGGCTTTACTTTTTCCAGGACAAGGTCGAGCTGCTGGTTTATTGCCCTGTCCGAAGCAAAGCCGCCCTTTCCATAGCCTGTGAGCGTGGCTATTTCAACGCTTTTCATTGTTTTTGCAAGCTCGTCGAATTTTTTGACAGCCGCAAACATGCAGTTCGCGTCTGCCTCGCTCGGGTCTGCAAGCGCCAGCGCGCCGGCTGCCTCAAAGTTCGCCTCTCTCCCCACAACAGGCCCCTTTATGCCTGTTTTTCTGCCGAGGTCGTTGTCCCTGTCAACGCAAATAACAAGCAAATTGTCCATACAATGCGCCCCTGGGGCATTTTCCTGTTTTTATAATTCATATCAAAAGGCATTAATCGTTTTAATGCCTTTTGATAGCTATCAAAGGGCAAACTTGGTATAAATATTTTTTGCCTTTTTGCCCTTTGATATCAGTTAAAGTTATATATAAAGTATCTCAAAGAATATTTAATTAATAGTGGTGATTGCGGGTCTTTTGGATAATGCTGGTGGTTGCGCTTGGAAGAGGAAACAACAAAGCAGGCTGTTTTTGTGGCAGTGGTTCTCGCTGCCCTTGTGGTCGCGTACTTCGCGCTAACCAACCTTGACTTCATTATCGCGAACCTCTGGTGGGTCGCAATACTGGTCCTGCTTGTGCTTGTCGCCTGGTGGTTCGATTTTGGCGAAGTGCTTTTGATGCTGCAGGACTACCAAAGGGCCGTAATAATGCGCTTCGGAAAAGTCGTTAGGGTTGGCGGCCCCGGCTGGTGCACTATTATCCCGGGCATTGAGCAGGCAACAATCGTGGATTTGCGCACCCAGACAGTTGATGTCCCAAAGCAGGACGTTATTACAAAGGAGAATATCGAGCTGCAGGTCGACGCGGTTATTTACCTGCGCGTGAAAAAAGACAAGCAGAGCGTAATATACAGCGTTGTCGAAATCGACGACTACAAGGAAGCCACAAAGCTTTACCTGATTTCCTCCATCAGGGCGATTATTGGCACAATGACTCTTCCGGAGGTAATAAGCACCACCGAAGACCTTGAAACAAAGCTGCAGCACGAGGTCGAAAAAATAACCGCCCAGTGGGGCATTGAAATTGTAAGCGTTGACTTCAAGGACATCGACATTCCGCCGACAGTGCTCAATGCGATGCACGAGGAAAAAGCCGCAGTGCAGCAGAAGCTTGCGAGGATGGAAGGCGCCCAGGCTCACATCGCGGAAATCGAGGCAGTGAAAAAAGCCGCGGAGGGATTGAGCGACAAGGCTCTTGCCTATTATTACATCCAGGCGCTTGAAAAGCTCGGAGAGGGCCAGAGCACAAAGATCATTTTCCCGATGGAATTGAGCAGGCTCGCAGAGTCAATCGGCAAGGGGTTCGGAGGCGGCGACCAGCAGGACATGGAAAGGCTGTTCAGGCGCTATGCCCCCGCGATAACCGGCATTTTGAGCAGAGCGGAAAAAAAGAGAATCGAAAAGCAAGTGAAAAAGAAGGCAAAATAAAAACTTTTTTTTTGGTGGCCCTACAAAGAGTAAACTATTACGTACGCTTCTATTATCGCCCCGAGCGCGAGGCAGCCCATCGCGTAAACCAGCATTACCGCGGAATCCTTTGTTATCGCGCCAAACTCCCCCTTGAGGTGCTTTTTCTTGCTTATCGCGGCGCCGATTATTCCGCCGCTGATCGCACCGAGGAAATACCCGAGCGATTCGAAGAAGCCGTGGGGCACAAGCCCGAGCGCGTTGAACAAGCCGCTGGCGACGCTCTCAAGCATGCTGCCGTTTGACAGGCTCGCCTGCACAATATCCTTCCCAATTAGCACACCAATGACCGATGCGTTCCAGCCGATGAGGAAAACCACTCCCGCGCTGTATCCAATGTTTTTTCCTGCTCGCTGAAAAGAAGCGCCCGTTGCGCAGGCGGCACTGCAACGTACCAGAAAGCGTATGTGAGAATCAGCCCTATGAAAAGGAAGGCGTAAACCTTCACAACATTGAAGTGCCTTGCTATGAAAAGCGCGGCATATCCCGGCCGCTCAGCTTCCTTTTCCTCCTCGCTTTTGAAAATATGGTGCATCAGAGGGACAAAGGCGATTGTGATGAATGAAACCGCGAGCACAGAGGCGCTGCCCGGGAACGTGAAATAAGCAGTCCACAAAGCAACGCTTCCCGCGAGCCACGCCATTACCAGCATGAAAACAGGGTGCCTCAGGGTTTCCCTGCTTCCGAAAAGAGATTCAAGCACCATTCCTATAGCCGCCTCAAAGCGTTGTTTTAAATAGTTTGCCCTTGATTTAGAGTATTATTGCATTGGGGAATATAAATTACTTCTTTTCTCGTTTTAAGTGGTTTTAATGGTGGAAGACAAGGTCTTGCCCGGCGAATTCCTCTGTACAGAGGAAGAATGCATGCCCGGCGCGGGCGCTTTCAGCGAGGACGGCAGCGTTTACAGCGATGCCGCCGGAAGCGTTGCCATGAACACCAGGCTGCACACCGTTAATGTAGTGCCCTCCAAAAAGCTGCGCACAATCCAGAAAGGCAGCGTTATTTTCGGCAGGGTAATGATGGTAAAGGAAAACTTCGTGAACGTTGAGATATTGCAGGGCCCGCTGAAGGAAGACAGGACGGTTATTTTCATGACACGCGCAATGCTGCCAATCAGGAACGTCAGCACGCGCTATGTGGAAAGGCTCAGGGACGAGTTCAGGGTGGGCGACCTGATAAAAGCAAAGGTCGTGAAATCAAGCCACTTGGGCATAGACCTTGCGACAGACGATTTTTCTTTCGGGGTAATAAAGGCTTTCTGCACCAAGTGCAGGCACCCGCTGCATTTATTCGGGCAATCATTGCGCTGCCTTAACTGCGGGAACAGCGAGAACCGCAAGGTAAGCAGCGATTACCTTGTCAGATGAAATTTGCGGGGCGGGCGGAAAAAGATTAGGCAATTTTTTAATTTTGCTTTTTTGAAAGAAAATTTTTTTGGCGGCGCATGTTATGGAACTGGAAGTGAAAAACAGCAAAAAGAACGAGCTGGAATTCGTGCTCAAGGGGGAAAGGCACACGCTGCCCAACCTGCTGCGCTCGGAGATGCTTGAGGACGATGCGGTTAGCTTCGTGGCGTACAAGCTGCTGCACCCTTTCGACAGGGACAGCGTTTTTATCGTAAAAACAGACGGCAAGACAGCGAAAAAAGCCGTTAGCGACGCGCTGCAAAGGATCGACAAGCAGGCAGAGGAATTCAGGAAAGCATTCAAAGCGGAACTGAAATAAAAAGATTCACCGCATTTTAGCCAAGGTTAATTTTTTTTTCTCGGCATTCCAGGCAAAGTTAATTTTTTTTGTTCCACGCTCCCAGCGCGAAGCGCGGTCGGTGAAAACGTGAAACAGCTTTTGCGCGTCATAGCAATCGACGACGGCTACTTCAAGCCGAAAACAAAAGGCAGCACTATTCTTGTTGGCGTAGTCAGCAGGCTTGACGGAAGAGTGGAAGGAATTCTCACGAGCGCTGTCAAGGTTGACGCGCTTGACTCAACTAACGCAATAGCAAAAATGGTCAGGGCAAGCAAATTCGACAAGCAGGCCGCTTTTGTCCTTCTCTCTGGCCTGAACTTCGCTGGCTTCAACATAGTTGACCTACCGGCGCTAAGCAGGCGCCTTGGCATCCCGTGCATCGCTGTGATGAGAAAGCAGCCCAACATGCAAAAAATAAGCGCAGCGCTTTCGCGCTTCAGGGACAATAAAAAAAGAATGGCGCTGATAAAAAAAGCCGGCGAAATCCATAAGGGCGACAGCGTTCTTTTCCAGTTCGCGGGCACTGACGAAAAAACCGCGCGAATGGTGCTGCGGAAAACCCGCATGCACAGCAACATCCCAGAGCC